>NZ_BCBJ01000081.1:0-112739 GCF_001320605.1 Pseudomonas sp. NBRC 111133
CTTAACATCGCTGAAAAGCAAAGCGGGGCGGCCTGGCGGCCACCCCGCTTTTCAATAGCATCACGCGCCTCTAGAGCACGCCTGCATCGCGCAAACGTTGCACCTCACCCGCTTCCAGCCCCAATACCTCCTCAAGCACCACCTCAGTGTGCTCACCCAGCAGCGGAGGAGCCCGTCGATACTCCACTGGCGTCTCCGACAACCTTATAGGGCTGGCCACCTGCGGCACGCTACCCGCCAGCGGATGCGCAATGCTCACCGCAAGCCCCCGCGCCAGCACCTGGGGATCCTGGAACATCTGCGCCAGATCATTGATAGGCCCGCACGGCACGCCGGCAGCCTCCAACTGGCTAACCCATTCGGCTGTTGTCTTGAATACCGTGGCCTGGCGGATCAGTGGAATCAGCTCAGCCCGGTTGGCCACCCGCTGCTTGTTGGTCACGAAGCGTGGATCGTCCGCCCATTGCGGCTGCCCAGCCACCTCTGCAAACTTGCGAAACTGGCCATCGTTGCCCACGGTAAGAATGAAGTCGCCATCCGCCGTTGGGAAATCCTGGTAAGGCACGATATTAGGATGCGCATTGCCCAAGCGGCGAGGCGAGTTACCCGTCGTCAGGTAATTCATGGCCTGGTTCGCCAGGCAGGCCACCTGTACATCGAGCAGCGCCATGTCGACATGCTGCCCCACCCCGGCCTGATCCCGGTGGGCGAGGGCAGCGAGCATCGCCACCGTGGAATACAGCCCGGTAAGGATGTCGGTAAGCGCCACACCCACCTTGACCGGCCCTGCACCTTCCTCGCCCTCCGGGCGACCGGTCAGGCTCATCAGCCCGCCCAGCCCCTGGATCATGAAATCGTAACCCGCACGCTTGGCGTAGGGCCCGGTCTGGCCAAACCCCGTGATGGAGCAATAGATAAGCTGTGGATTAACCGCCTTCAGGCTCTGGTAGTCCAAACCATAAGCAGCCAGACCGCCCACCTTGAAGTTCTCGATGACGATATCGGACTTGGCTGCCAGCTCACGCACCAGGCGCTGCCCCTCAGGCTGGGTGAAGTCGATGGTCACCGAGCGCTTGTTGCGGTTAGCCGACAGGTAATAAGCCGCCTCGCTGGTATTGTCACCCGCAGCATCCCTCAGGAAGGGCGGGCCCCACGCGCGCGTATCGTCACCACTGCCTGGACGCTCGACCTTGATCACGTCAGCGCCCAGGTCAGCGAGAATCTGGCCAGACCAAGGGCCGGCCAACACGCGCGAAAGGTCCAGCACCCGCAGATGTGATAGCGCGCCCATGGGCTGGCTCCTTATTAATAGAAGGCCTGGATACCGGTTTGCGCACGCCCCAGGATCAATGCATGCACATCGTGCGTGCCTTCGTAGGTGTTGACCACCTCCAGGTTGACCAAATGACGGGCCACGCCGAACTCGTCGGAGATGCCATTACCACCCAGCATGTCACGCGCCATGCGGGCAATATCCAGCGCCTTGCCGCAGGAGTTGCGCTTCATGATCGAAGTGATCTCCACCGCAGCCGTCCCTTCGTCCTTCATGCGCCCCAAGCGCAGGCAGCCCTGCAGTGCCAGGGTGATTTCGGTCTGCATGTCGGCCAGCTTCTTCTGGATCAGCTGATTGGCAGCCAGCGGGCGACCGAATTGCTGGCGATCCAGCGTGTACTGACGCGCAGTGTGCCAGCAGGCTTCCGCAGCACCCAGCGCCCCCCAGGAGATGCCATAACGGGCTGAGTTCAGGCAGGTGAACGGACCTTTGAGGCCGCGCACATCCGGGAAGATGTTCTCTTCGGGCACGAACACATTGTCCATGACGATTTCACCGGTGATCGAGGCGCGCAGGCCAACCTTGCCATGGATAGCCGGCGCACTCAGGCCTTCCCAGCCCTTTTCCAGCACAAAGCCGCGGATATCACCGGCATCGTCCTTGGCCCAGACCACAAACACATCAGCGATCGGGCTGTTGGTGATCCACATCTTGCTGCCGGTCAGCCGATAGCCGCCATCGACCTTCCTGGCGCGGGTAATCATCGACCCTGGGTCAGAGCCGTGGTTAGGCTCAGTCAGGCCGAAACAACCGATCCACTCACCACTGGCCAGCTTGGGCAGGTATTTCTGCTTTTGTGCTTCGGTACCGAACTCATTGATCGGGACCATGACCAGCGACGACTGCACACTCATCATCGAGCGGTAGCCCGAGTCGATACGCTCCACTTCACGCGCAATCAGGCCATAGCACACGTAGTTCAGGCCGCTGCCACCATACTGCTCCGGGATGGTGGCCCCCAGCAGGCCGACTTCACCCATCTCGCGGAAGATCGCCGGGTCAGTCTGCTCGTGGCGGAACGCTTCAAGTACACGAGGGGCCAGCTTGTCCTGGGCGAACTGATAAGCGCTGTCACGCACCATGCGCTCTTCTTCAGTGAGCTGCTGATCCAGCAGCAGCGGGTCGATCCAGTTGAAGCTTGCTTTACCGGCCATGAGCGAAATCCTCGAAATAGGGGGCAGTTTCTTGTGCCTTTGAGCCTAGGCCTGATCGGCCGCCGGGACAAACGAGGATTGCGCACCAATTAGTGATAGTTTGTCACTTCGTAAATCGGCAAAACGCCATATTGACAGCCTTACAAGTGAGGTTGACGTACATGCGCCGCAAGATCCCCAGTACCGCTGCCCTGGTTTGCTTCGAGGCGGCAGCACGCAACGAGAGCTTTACCAAGGCCGCCCAGGAACTGGCCCTGACCCAGGGCGCCGTTTGTCGCCAAGTTGGCGGCCTGGAGGCCTTTCTCAATGTGGAACTGTTCCGCCGCTCGCGCCGCGGCGTGAAGCTGACCGAAGCCGGCCTTTCCTACAGCCGTCAGGTTGCCGCCCAACTGGACGCCGTGGAGCGCGATACCTTGTCTGTGATGGGCCAGCAGGGGGCCAGCGTAATCGAACTGGCGGTGGTGCCTACATTCGGCACTCAATGGCTGCTTCCGCGCCTCAAGGACTTCCAGCAACGCCAACCGGAGGTCACGGTCAACCTCACCAACCGAACCCGGCCATTCCTGTTCGCCGACACTTCGTTCGATGCCGCGATCTATTTCGGTGATGCCGACTGGTCCGGCACCCAGTCTCACCGGCTGATGGGGGAAAACCCGGTCCCCGTCTGCAGCCCGGCATTGCTGGCCGGGCAGGGCATGCTTGAAGCACAGCGCGTCGCCCAACTACCCCTGTTGCAGCAAAGCACGCGCCCCTATGCCTGGCGGCAATGGTTCGGCAGCTTGGGGATGAATGTGGAGCGCGACATGACAGGCCCGCGTTATGAACTATTCTCGATGCTCGCCCAGGCGGCCATCCATGAAATGGGGATCGCGCTGATTCCGCCGTTCCTGATCCAGCGCGAACTGGAGGAGGGTAGGCTGGTGGTCGCTAACAGGCATGCCCTCGATAGCGACAAGGCCTACTATCTGATGATTCCTGAGCGCAAGGTGGAGTCGGCATCACTACGCGCCTTCCGGGACTGGCTGGTAAGCCAGGCCCACGCCTACACCGCAAGAAAATGAGCAATGCGACAAGTTGACCCTGTAGTCAATTATTTTAAACACCTACAGATGTATGTATTTGTCGCATATGCGTAAACTGTTATGCAAGCCAGAAAATACCCTTTAACCCTGCTAAGCACGCGGGCTTGCGGGTTATTTTGCGACACTTACCGTGCCGTAAGCGAAATGACCGAAAAATTTTTGTTTTTTTCTCCTAATCTGCCAATAGCCCATGTTTGACGGGCTACAGCCTTATTACTGCGACAAGCGGTCACAGGGTGACTTGTAGTTTTAACTTCGTTTCGCTCCAGAACCGGTTGAAGGCCCCTTGGTTCGTCTGCAAAATGCTTCGCCCGCCCGGGAACTGGCGGATCGGCGCTCCACAGCCGCCCCAGCGCACCATCCGAAGTGTGCTGGCTTTTACAAAGACAAAAGGTCACCGCAGGAGAAAAGTCGTGCACATAGGTGTTCCTCTCGAGACGCAGACCGGTGAGACAAGGGTCGCTGCGACCCCGGAAACCATCAAGAAACTGATTGGCCAGGGCCATCAGGTCACCGTCCAACGGGGGGCAGGGCTTAACGCCGCCATTCCGGACAGTGCCTATGAGGCCGTGGGTGCTTCCATGGGGAATGCCGCCGACGCCTACGGCGCCCAATTGGTACTCAAAGTGGTCGCCCCCAACGACCAGGAACTGGCCCTGATCAACAGTGGCAGCCTTCTGGTGGGCATGCTCAACCCCTTCAACAGCGAACTCATCGGCAAAATGGCCGAACGCGGCATTACCGCCTTCGCCCTGGAAGCCGCACCGCGTACATCGCGGGCGCAAAGCCTGGACGTGCTGTCGTCGCAAGCCAACATCGCCGGTTACAAGGCTGTGTTACTGGCGGCCCATCACTACCCGCGCTTCATGCCCATGCTGATGACCGCTGCCGGTACCGTTAAGGCCGCGCGCGTGTTGATTCTGGGTGCGGGCGTTGCCGGCCTGCAGGCCATTGCCACGGCCAAGCGCCTGGGCGCAGTGATCGAAGCGTCCGACGTACGCCCGGCGGTGAAAGAGCAGATCGAGTCGCTGGGCGCCAAGTTCATCGACGTGCCCTACGAGACCGATGAGGAGCGCGAATGCGCCGAAGGGGTGGGTGGTTACGCCCGCCCGATGCCGGCCAGCTGGATGCAACGCCAGGCCCAGGCCGTGCATGAGCGCGCGAAGCAGGCGGATATCGTCATCACCACCGCACTAATCCCCGGCCGCAAGGCGCCGACCTTGCTCAGCGCCGAAACCGTCGCGCAGATGAAGCCCGGCTCGGTGGTCATCGACCTCGCTGCTGCCCAGGGCGGCAACTGTCCGCTGACGGTTGCTGACCAAGTGGTGCAGGAAAACGGCGTGACCATTGTCGGCCCGACCAACCTGCCAGCCCAGGTGGGTGCCGATGCCTCGGCGCTGTATGCACGCAACCTGCTGGACTTCATGAAGCTGCTGTTCGACAAGGACGGCGCACTGGTCATCAACCTCGAAGACGACATCGTCGCGGCCTGCCTCATGTGCCGCGATGGCCAGGTCGTCCGCAAGAACGGCTAAGGAGCACGACAATGGAAGATATGCTGATTTCCCACGGCATCTACAACCTGATCATCTTCGTGCTGGCCATCTATGTGGGCTACCACGTGGTCTGGAACGTCACCCCGGCACTGCACACCCCATTAATGGCGGTCACCAACGCCATCTCGGCAATCGTTATCGTCGGCGCCATGCTGGCCGCGGCCCTGACCGTTACCCCGGCAGGCAAGCTGATGGGCACCCTGGCCGTGGCCCTGGCTGCGGTCAACGTGTTCGGTGGCTTCCTGGTCACCCGCCGCATGCTTGAGATGTTCAAGAAGAAAGCCAAGAACGAGGGGCAGAAGTAAGCATGAGCATGAATCTGGTAACACTTCTGTACCTGGTTGCGTCGATCTGCTTCATCCAGGCGCTCAAGGGCCTGTCGCACCCGACCACTTCGCGGCGCGGCAACCTGTTCGGCATGATCGGCATGGGGATCGCCATCCTCACAACCGTCGGCCTTGTCTATAAGCTGGGGGCAGAGCTTGCTACTGCCGGCATCGGCTACGTAATCGTCGGCCTGCTGGTTGGTGGTACCGCCGGTTCGATCATGGCCAAGCGCGTCGAAATGACCAAGATGCCGGAGCTGGTCGCCTTCATGCACAGCATGATCGGCCTGGCTGCGGTGTTCATTGCCATCGCCGCCGTGTTGGAGCCGCAGTCGATGGGCATCGTTGCCGCCATCAGCGACCCTATCCCTACCGGCAACCGCCTGGAGCTGTTCCTGGGTGCTGCAATCGGTGCCATTACCTTCTCCGGTTCGGTAATCGCCTTTGGCAAACTGTCGGGCAAGTACAAGTTCCGCCTGTTCCAGGGCGCACCGGTACAGTTCGCCGGCCAGCATAAGCTGAACCTGATCCTCGGCCTGACCACCATTGCCCTGGGCCTGCTGTTCACCTTCACCGGCCACTACAGTGCCTTCACCCTGATGCTGGTTCTGGCCTTCATCATGGGTGTGCTGATCATTATTCCGATCGGTGGAGCCGACATGCCGGTGGTGGTGTCGATGCTCAACAGCTACTCGGGCTGGGCTGCGGCCGGCATCGGTTTCTCGCTGAACAACTCGATGCTGATCATTGCAGGTTCGCTGGTCGGTTCGTCCGGTGCCATCCTTTCGTACATCATGTGCAAGGCGATGAACCGTTCGTTCTTCAACGTCATCCTTGGCGGCTTCGGCGGGGACACCGATACGGGTGCGGCGCAAGGCTCCAAAGAGCAGCGCCCGGTGAAGTCCGGCTCGGCCGACGACGCCACTTTCCTGCTCAGCAACGCCGACAGCGTGATCATCGTGCCGGGTTACGGCCTGGCGGTGGCCCGTGCCCAGCACGCGCTGAAGGAGCTGACCGAAAAGCTGACCCACAACGGTGTAACCGTGAAGTACGCGATCCACCCAGTGGCAGGCCGCATGCCCGGGCACATGAACGTACTGCTGGCCGAGGCCGAAGTACCTTACGACCAAGTGTTCGAAATGGAAGACATCAACGCCGAGTTCGGTCAGGCCGACGTGGTGTTGGTGCTGGGTGCCAACGACGTGGTCAACCCGGCGGCGAAGAACGATCCGAAATCGCCCATTGCCGGCATGCCGATCCTCGAAGCCTTCAAGGCCAAGACCATCATCGTCAACAAACGCTCCATGGCCAGCGGCTACGCCGGCCTGGACAACGAACTGTTCTACCTGGACAAGACCATGATGGTGTTCGGTGACGCCAAGAAAGTGATCGAAGACATGGTCAAGGCGGTGGACTGATACCCACGGCTGAAAACCAGCTGATATAAAGGAAGCCCCGGTCAGAATCTGCCGGGGCTTTTCTTTTATTGATCCGGATCAACGGCTCTACTTCAAGCCTTCTCATACGACCATGGTCGTGGGACGGCAATGGGCGAAATCTCTAGACTGCGCTGCAGTAGTTTCAGTAGCCCGAGATAACAATCCATGTACCGTGATCGTATCCGCTTGTCCTCCCTGCACAGCAAGGTAATGAGTGCGGCTGATGCCGCTGGTCTGATCGAGGACGGCATGACCGTCGGCATGAGCGGTTTCACCCGCGCCGGCGAAGCCAAAGCCGTACCGCATGCACTGGCCGAACGTGCCAAGCAGTCGCCACTGAAAATCAGCCTGATGACCGGCGCCAGCCTGGGCAACGACCTGGACAAGCAACTGACCGAGGCCGGCGTGCTGGCTCGCCGCATGCCATTCCAGGTCGACAGCACCCTGCGCAAGGCCATCAACGACGGCCAGGTGATGTTCATCGACCAGCACCTGTCGGAAACCGTCGAGCAACTGCGCAACCAGCAGCTGAAACTGCCGGACATCGCCGTCATCGAAGCCGTGGCCATTACCGAGCAAGGCCACATCGTGCCAACCACATCGGTAGGCAACTCGGCCAGCTTCGCGATCTTCGCCAAGCAGGTGATTGTCGAGATCAACCTCTCGCACAACCCCAACCTGGAAGGCCTGCACGACATCTATATCCCGACCTACCGCCCGACCCGCACGCCAATCCCGCTGGTCAAGGTCGACGACCGTATCGGCAGCACCGCCATCCCGATCGACCCGGCCAAGATCGTCGGCATCGTCATCAGCGACCAGCCGGACTCCCCATCCACCGTGCTGCCGCCGGATGACGAAACCCAGGGCATTGCCGACCACCTGATCAACTTCCTCAAAAAAGAAGTTGAAGCTGGCCGCATGACCAACAAGCTCGGCCCGCTGCAGGCCGGTATCGGCAGCATTGCCAACGCCGTAATGTGCGGCCTGATCGAATCGCCGTTCGAAGACCTGACCATGTACTCCGAAGTACTGCAGGACTCCACCTTCGACCTGATCGATGCCGGCAAACTGAGCTTCGCTTCGGGCAGCTCGATCACCTTGTCCACTCGCCGTAATGCCGACGTATTCGGCAACCTGGAGCGCTACAAGGACAAGCTGGTGCTGCGCCCGCAAGAAATCTCCAACCACCCGGAAGTGGTGCGTCGCTTGGGCATCATCGGTATCAACACCGCACTGGAGTTCGATATCTACGGCAACGTCAACTCCACCCACGTGTGCGGCACCAAAATGATGAACGGGATTGGTGGCTCGGGTGACTTCGCCCGTAACGCCCACCTGGCTGTGTTCGTCACCAAGTCGATTGCCAAAGGCGGCGCGATTTCCAGCGTGGTGCCGATGGTCAGCCATGTCGACCACACCGAGCACGACGTGGACATCCTGGTCACCGAGCAGGGCCTGGCCGACCTGCGTGGATTGGCACCACGTGAGCGGGCACGGGCGATCATCGACAACTGTGTGCACCCAGACTACCGCGCTGCGCTGAACGATTACTTCGATCGTGCCTGCCAGCGTGGCGGCCATACCCCGCACATTTTGCGTGAAGCGCTGAGCTGGCACGAAAACCTGGAAGAAACCGGGCGCATGCTGGCGAGCTGATCAATTCGTGATCCGGAACAGCGTGTGCTGTTCCGGTCACGCTCCCTGTAGGAGCGGCTCTAGCCGCGAATACCGGAACAGCCGATGCCATCCTGCTTGTCGCCTGATTCGCGGGCAAGCCCGCTGCCGCAACACTCTCACAATCATCATTAAAAACTGTTCTACTGTACTGGTATTTCTGCCAGTCCCTTCCTCGTGAAATCATCCTGTCAGCCAAAAATGCACCAATACCGTGCAGACCAGTACAGTTGCGCTTGTTTCGGGTGCAACAGTAGGGTTACACAGTTAACTGAGCCATCGTCTTTCAACTGAACTGTATCTACTGTTATGGACGACAGAGGAGGATCATTGGCATCAGTTAAATCACTACCTAATCCCGCCATAAGCGGAAGGATGAAGCATCATGGAACGTACCCTCAGTTCCGGTCTGGTTTTTGAAAGCAACGCCCAGCAATCCAACGCCTCGCTGCCGCTGCGCGCACTGTCTACCCTGCTGCTGTGGCAGCGCCGTATGGCTAGCCGCCGTCAACTGGCTCGCCTGGACGCCCGTCTGCTGGCCGACGCTGGTATCAGCGAGTCGCAACGTTACGAAGAGCTGAGCAAGCCTTTCTGGCGCTAAGCACCGGCTTGCCGGCTTCGGCCGGCACCGCGAATTCCCAAAACCCGTTGCAGGTAACTGCAACGGGTTTTTTGCATCCAGGCCGCATGCTAGAGCTTCTCTCAAACGAACAGGTACAGTTTTGATAATCCAAAAAACATATAGGTACAGTTTGTTGGCGCGCTTTTCATTAACATCCGGAAACACCGGCGCGTGATACGCTTGGCTTCACAGTCTGGTAGAACCCACTGTTAAAGTACCGTGACGAGCTGTGCGAGCGTCCGATAAGCAGAACCACCCGACCCTAGTCCAGGAGTCCACGATCATGTCCCGTAAATACCTGATTGGCGCCGCCCTGATGCTGAGCCTGGCCGGCACCGCAAACGCCACCAGCTTCGTTGTCACCACCGACGCCGTCGTTGGCGCGGTAGCCGCGTCCACCGATGCAACTTCCGATATTTCCTCCTCGTTCAAAGACGACAAGATCGTCAAGGCCGCCCGCGACGATGCCGCTGCCTTTGTTGGCAGCCATGGCGACATCCGCGGTGCCAAACTGGAAAGCGCCTTCTTGCACATCCGCTCGCAAGCACCCGCGTTGCAGGCCAGCGATGCCCAACTGGCCCAGGCCATCCTGGCTCTCTGACGCCAGCTGAGCCCTCTGGCTGTGCTGGTCACTACCAGCACAGTCATCCAGCCTTTGCGCCCCATCTTTCCAGCTGTTGTAGAGCCCATGCGTTATCTGTTGCCGCTGCTGTTTTCCGTTGCAGGCATGGCCAGCGCCCATGCCATGGATACCACCACGCAAAGCCTGGTCATTACCGGCTATGTCACCAGCCAGGTCACCACTGCACCCTTCGATCGCAAACTGGTCCGCCAGGCGCGCGACGATGCAGCGGCCTTCGTGGCCAGCGACGGCCAGATCCGCGGTGTGCGGCTGGAAGCTGCGCTGGAATCATTACGCCACAATTGTGCACGGCACGCCGTCGGCGATCTGGAACTGGCGCAGGCAATTCTCGTCCAATAACTACATCTGACTCCCTGTATTTTTCGGAGATGCTCCATGCGTAAACCGCTGATTGCCGCTACCCTCGGCATGCTGCTGCTGGCCGACCTGGCCCAGGCACAGACCCTGGTGGCCACCAGCAATATCATCGTGCGTGCCTTTGGCCGCTCGATCGACTTCACCTCGGACACCACCACCTCGATTCGCGACTCCAAAGTGGTGCGCGAAGCCCATGACGACGCTGCCAGCTTCGTCGCCAGCAACGGTGACATTCGCGGCGCCCAGCTTGAGGCGGCCTTCAACACCTTGCGCGAGCGCGTGCCAGAAGCGCGTGGCGCCAGCGACCAGGTACTGGCCGAAGCCATCCTCGCACTGTGAAACGCGTGCGTGCCTGGCTGCTCGGCTGCGCCCTGACGCTGCCCGGCACGCCCGTATTGGCCGACCTGCAGCTTCAGCTGCAGGCAACCGGCCTGGACCCGCAGCAAACCCAAGCCACCCAGGCCCTGCTCGATGAGGCCTTGGGCAAGCTGCCTCCCCGATTCAAGCAGCAGCTGGACCGCCGCGTGCGGGTCAGCTGGAGCGACAGCATGCCGGCGGATGCCTACGGCCAGGCATCGCTGGTGTCCACCCTTGAGCTCAATCGACGCCTGCTGCCCGGACTCACCGACGGCAGTGCTGCTACCGAACGCACCCACCGCCCCCATGGCACAGCGCGCGAAGAATTGCTGGCCACCGTGCTGCACGAGCTTACCCATATCTACGACCGTGCCCGCCTGTGGCCCACTGCCGAGCATTCGCTGATTGCCCGCTGCAAGCGCCAGCAAGGCACGCTGGGCAAAATCGGCCTGCCCGAAGCGTGCCGGGGCCAGGCCGAGCGCCGCTTCACCCTTAGCGACGACCCGCGCTTGCTCGACCTGGCGGGTTGGCAACAGTACGTAGGCCGTCGTGGCGAGCGCGAGCAGCACAATGGTCAGTTCGTGCGCAGCCCAGACAGTTATGAGCTGAGCAGCCCCAAGGAGTTTATCGCGGTCAACATGGAGTACTTCCTCCTCGACCCGAGCTACGGTTGCCGCCGCCCGGCGCTGAACCAGTACCTGCGCGAGCACTTCGGCTGGGCACCGCAACAGGACACCTGCGCCAAGGGCCTGCCGTTCATCAATGCCGGCAGCGACTTTGCCCGCCAGCCGCTGGGTGAAATCGACCCTGAGCGGGTCTATGAAGTGGACTACCTGCTGGCTGAAGCCAACCAGAACCTGGTCAGCCGCTGGGGCCACAGCATGCTGCGCCTGGTGATCTGCAAGCCGGGCCGCCCGCGCGGGCCGGACTGCCGCCTGGACCTCGACCAGAGCCTGGTGCTGTCGTACCGCGCCTTCGTCAACGATGTACAGCTGTCCAGCTGGGACGGCCTGGTCGGCAACTACCCCTCGCGGCTATTCGTGTTGCCGCTGGGCCAGGTAATCGACGAATACACCAAGACCGAGTTGCGCAGCCTTGCCTCAGTACCGTTGAAGCTCAGCCGCAACGAAATCGAGGAGCTGGTACGCCAGGCCGCCGAAATGCACTGGAGCTATGACGGCAACTACTGGTTCCTGTCCAACAACTGTGCCGTGGAGTCTTTGAAATTGCTGCGCAGCGGTACCGCCAACCCACGCCTCAACGACCTCGACAGCATCATGCCCAACGGCTTGCTGGCGGTGCTCAAGGGCAGGGGATTGGCAGACACCAGCGTGCTGGATGACCCGCGTGAGGCGCTGCGCCTGGGCTACCGGTTCGATTCCTATCGCGACCGCTACCAGGCCATGTTCGAGGTGCTGCGCAAACAGCTGCCGATCAAGCAGGCCCTGGTCGAAGACTGGCTGGCACTGGATGCCGAGCAGCGCCGCCCATGGTTTGCCAAAGCCGACCTGCGCACCAGCGCCGCGTTACTGCTGCTCGAACAGGCCAGCTTGCGCCGGCAACTGCTGCTGGCCCAGGACGAGGTCAAGCAGCGCTACCTGAATGCCGCTGCCTTGAAAGATGGCAGCGTCAGCAAGGCCGATGCGACCCTCAAGCAGATGCTCGCCAACAGCGGCTTTCTCAGCCGCCCGGCAGAACTGCTCGATGCCAAGGGCTACGGGCTGCCGCAGCCCGAGGAGCGCAAGCACCTTGAGCAGGTGAGCAGCGAACGCCAGGCACAGTTGTTGCGTTTGAGCACCAGCCTGGACAAAGAGGTGAGGGCGCTGCTGGAGCCGTCGCGAGCCAAGGAAATTGCGGCTGTCGAAGCCAACGTGAAGCAGATTGGCGAACATTTGCGGGCACTGCACAAGGCTGCGGGTGGCCTGCAGTTGTAAGTGTTGTCTCTACGGGCCTCTTCGCGGGCAAGCCCGCGAAGAGGCCCGCACAGGCTACACAAGGCCTAGAGATTTTCCTCTGCCTCCGAAGGCAAATCCTCATCCAGATGCAACCAAGGCAACCGGCTACCCACCCAGATATGCCGGTTGGCCCTGACCCGCTCCGGGTGATCCAGCGTCGCCACCGTCACATCGACCGTTTCCGGGCTATGGGTAGTCATCAGCGCCACATGCGCCCCGCACTGCCCACAGAAGTACCGGCTGCAACTGGCCGGCGCCACATAGCAGCTCGGCTCACCCGCCAACCACTGAAACCCGGAGCGGGGCAGGGTGAGCCAGGTCACTACCAACCCTCCGCTTACCCGCCGGCAAATCGAACAATGGCAGTGGGCGATGTCTGTCAGGTCACCCACCAGCCGGTAACGCAAGGCGCCACAATGGCAGCCCCCTTCGGTTACATACTGCATCACCTACCTCTCGTCGCCTTTGCTTCGGCGAAAGCTGGCTGAAAGCTTGCGCTCATAGGATAGCCCCCACTACCGGCACAAGACCGGTCAGCCAGGGCACCCGGTAATTGCCGAGCCCGGCCCAATCAACAACAACAATGGTGATTCTGATGTATTCCTGTGCCCGCCTTTCTGTAGCTCCCCTCCGCATGCTCCCTGCGCAGCGCCCGACGCGCTGATCCGCCCGAATCGACATTCCTTTCGCCGCGCCACGCCTGGAGTATTGCCATGCTGACCTTCCTCGGCTTTGCCATGGTCATCACCTTCATGTACCTGATCATGACCAAGCGCCTGTCGGCCTTGATCGCGCTGATTCTGGTACCGATCCTGTTCGCCCTGTTCGGCGGTTTCTCCGCCAAGATCGGCCCCATGATGCTAGAGGGCATCAGCAAGCTCGCGCCAACCGGTGTGATGCTGATGTTCGCCATCCTCTATTTCGCCTTGATGATCGACTCCGGCCTGTTCGACCCGGCCGTACGCAAGATCCTCAAACTGGTCAAGGGCGACCCGCTCAAAGTTTCTGTCGGTACCGCCGTGCTGGCCCTGGTGGTCTCGCTCGACGGTGATGGCGCCACCACCTACATGATCTGCTGCGCCGCCATGCTGCCGATGTACAGCCGCCTGGGTATGAGCCCGCGGATCATGGCCGGCCTGATCATCCTGGCCGGTGGGGTGATGAACATGACCCCGTGGGGTGGCCCGACCGCCCGCGCCGCCAGTGCCCTGCACGTAGACCCGTCGGACATTTTCGTACCGATGATCCCGGCCATGCTGTTCGGCGTGCTGGCAATTCTGGCCATCGCCTACATGTACGGTAAACGTGAACGTGCCCGCCTGGGTGAACTGCACCTGCCAACTGACGACATCGACCACAGCGAAATCACCGTTTCGCAGTACCCTGACGCGCGCCGGCCCAAGCTGCTGTACTTCAACGGTGCCCTGACTGCTGCCCTGATGGTCGCACTGATTGCCGGTGTGCTGCCGCTGCCCGTGCTGTTCATGATTGCCTTCAGCATCGCGATGATCGTCAACTACCCGTGCCTGCAGCAGCAAAA
This sequence comes from Pseudomonas sp. NBRC 111133, assembly GCF_001320605.1. Taxonomy (NCBI): domain Bacteria; kingdom Pseudomonadati; phylum Pseudomonadota; class Gammaproteobacteria; order Pseudomonadales; family Pseudomonadaceae; genus Pseudomonas; species Pseudomonas sp. NBRC 111133. Next base: position 14,042 of record NZ_BCBJ01000081.1, read on the forward strand.
GGATCGCATCGCCGCCCACGCTGGCAGCGTGCTGGCCGTGACCGGGCTGATCTTCGCCGCCGGTATCTTTACTGGCATCCTGTCGGGTACCGGCATGGTGGATGCCATGTCCAAGAGCCTGCTGGCCGTCATCCCGGAAGCACTGGGCCCTTACTTGGCGGTGATCACCGCGATCGTGAGCATGCCGTTCACCTTCTTCATGTCCAACGACGCGTTCTACTATGGCGTGCTGCCGGTACTGGCCGAAGCCGCCAGCCACTACGGCATCACCCCGGTGGAAATGGCACGTGCATCGATCGTCGGGCAACCGGTACACCTGCTTAGCCCCTTGGTGCCGTCGACCTACCTGCTGGTGGCCCTGGCCGGCATCGAGTTTGGCGATCATCAGCGCTTCACGCTCAAGTGGGCAGTGCTGGTATGCCTGTGCATAATGTTCGCCGCGCTGCTGATGGGCATTTTCCCGCTGTTCAGTAGTCTTTAATAAACACGTATTAGTCTGACGCGACGCGCCTCGACAGGGGCGCGTCGCCTTTATCGTTCGAAGGAAAACACATGGAATGGCTGACCAGCCCGGAAATCTGGGTTGCCTTTTTCACCCTTACCGCGCTTGAGATCGTCCTCGGTATCGACAACATCATCATGATCTCGATTCTGGTCAGCCGCATGCCCAAGCACATGCAGCCGCGCACCCGGATCTTCGGCCTGGCCCTGGCCATGGTCACCCGTATCATGCTGCTGCTATCGATTACCTGGGTCATGCGCCTTACCGCCGACCTGTTCGTGGTATTCGGCCAAGGCATCTCCGGACGTGACCTGATCCTGTTCTTCGGTGGCCTGTTCCTGCTGTGGAAAAGCTCGCAAGAGATCTACCACGGCCTGGAAGGCGAGGACGAAAACGCCGAGGAGCCGAAAGGTGCGGGCGGCAAATTCTTCTACACCATCATCCAGATCGCCATCATCGACATCGTGTTCTCGCTGGACTCGGTCATTACTGCGGTGGGTATGGTTTCCCACGTACCGGTGATGATTGCCGCCATCGTCGTTGCCGTGCTGGTGATGATGTTGTGCGCCGGCGCCATCAGCGATTTCATCGACAAGCACCCGTCGCTGAAGATGCTCGCGCTGTCATTCCTGATCGTGGTCGGTACCGTGCTGATCGCCGAAGCATTCGACGTGCATGTGCCAAAGGGCTACGTCTACTTCGCCATGGCCTTCTCGCTGGCGGTGGAGGCCATCAACATCCGCATGCGCACCGCCCTGGCCCGCAAGGAAGGCAAAGAGCATGACCCGGTGAAACTGCGCAAGGACATTCCGGGTCAATAAGACCAGGAAGCGCAAAACACAAAGGGCCCTTCGCAGGGCCCTTTTTCATGTCTGATCGGTTTCAAACACATGACAGCCATGCGAAGCTGGCGACAGCTGCGCAAAACAACTAAAGCTTTGAGTGAGCACCGAAAATTCTTCAAACGCTCACGTTTCTTTTCTTGGCCCACTGGGCCAGTGCAACAGGGGGCTTTCGCCATGCTGACCCTGCTCAACCTACTCTCGGCCGTGACGCTTCTGGTCTGGGGCACCCACATCGTACGTACTGGCATTCTGCGCGTGTTCGGCTCAAACCTGCGGCGCATCATCAGCCAGAACATGGACAAGCGCCCGCTGGCGTTCATTGCCGGCATACTGGTCACGGCCATGGTGCAGAGCAGTAACGCCACGGCCATGTTGGTCACGTCCTTCGTCGGCCAGGGCCTGATGGCCATGACCCCGGCCCTGGCGATCATGCTGGGTGCCGATGTGGGTACCGCGCTGATGGCCCGGGTACTCACTTTCGACCTGTCCTGGCTATCACCCTTGCTGATATTCCTGGGTGTGATCTTCTTCCTCTCGCGCAAGCAGACACGGGCTGGCCAGCTGGGCCGTGTCGGTATTGGGCTTGGCCTGATCATCCTGGCACTGGAGCTGATCGTGCAGGCAGCTGCGCCAATCACTCACGCCCAAGGCGTTAAAGTGCTGTTTGCTTCGCTGACCGGCGACATCATGCTCGACGCCCTGGTCGGCGCCATGTTCGCCATGATTTCCTATTCCAGCCTCGCCGCCGTGCTGCTTACCGCAACATTGGCCGGTGCCGAGGTCATCAGCCTGCCAGTGGCCATCGGCCTGGTGGTCGGTGCCAACATCGGTAGCGGGTTACTGGCCTTTATCAGCACCAGCATGCAGAACGCTGCCGGGCGCCGCGTGGCGTTGGGCAGCTTGCTCTACAAGCTGATCGGCCTGCTGCTGATCATCCCTGTGCTGCACCCCTTGGTGGAGTGGATGGACTCGCTCAGCTTCAGCCCGCAAGAGCTGGTCATCGGCTTCCATCTGCTCTACAACACCCTGCGCTGCCTGCTCATGCTGCCCACGGTCAAACTGATGGGCCGGCTGTGCAACAGCCTGCTGCCCGAGCGGGAAAACGGCAACGGCCAGATCCGCCCGCGCCACCTCGACGCCTCGGCGCTGGAAACACCCAGCCTGGCGCTTGCCAACGCTGCCCGCGAAACCCTGCGCCTGGGCGATATCGTCGACAGCCTGCTTGAAGCCATGCTGGGTGCCCTGCGCGGCACCCAGACCGCCTTGCCACAGCAGGTTCGCGCCCTGGGTGAAGATGCCGAGGCCCTTTATAGCGCCATCAAGCTCTACCTTGCGCAGATGTCGCGCGAAGACCTCAGCGAGCAGGACAACCGTCGCTGGGCCGAGATCATCGAGCTGGCCATCAACCTCAAGCTCGCCTGCGACCTCATCGAGCGCATGTTGCGCAAGGTCCAGCAGCAGAAAACCAGCCAGCGCCGGGAGTTTTCCCAGGTGGGGCTGGAAGAACTGACCGGGCTGCAAGAGCAATTGTTAGCCAACCTGCGCCTTGGCCTGTCGGTATTCCTTAGCGCCGACCCGGAAAGCGCCCGTTTGCTACTCAAGGAAAAACGCCGTTTTCGCGCCCAGGAACGGCGCCTGGCGCATGCCCACGTCAGCCGCTTGCAGCGTAAGGTGGTGCAAAGCATCGAAACCAGTTCGCTACACTTGGAGCTGATCGCCGACATGAAGCGGTTGAACTCTTTGTTCTGCAGCAGTGCCTATGTGGTACTGGGCGGCTCCGACACCGGCGGGCTGATGCTCGACAGCGTGCCGGACGAAGCCCGTCTGCCGTGAATGCCTACCTGAGGACCGAAGCTCGCCCATGCGTTGCCTGATGTTCGTTTGCCTGCTGATCTGCAGCCTGCCCTCATTGGCCCTCGACCGCTCGCGGGTTGAGGGCTACCTGCTGCCCAACGGCCTGCAGGTCATTCTGAAAAACGGCTACGAACGCGACCATGTGGCGATTCGCCTGGTGGTCGGGGTGGGCCTGGACGACTTCGATTGCGAACAGAAAGAGCTGCCGCATCTGCTTGAGCACCTGCTGTTCAGCGGCATCGACGAAACCGGCGAGGGCGGCCTGGAAGAGCGCCTGCAATCGCTCGGCGGCGAGTGGAATGCCTACACCAGCAGCGCCGACACCACGTTTGTCATCGAAGCCCCCGCACGCAACCAGCGCAAAGTGCTCGACCTGCTGCTGGCGGTAATCCGCGACACCCGTATCGATGCCAAAGCCCTGGCCACCGCCAAGCGCATCATCGAGCGCGAGGATGGCGGCCACTATGGGCACCTGCAGCGCTGGCTCGACCGCCAGGATATCGGCCACCCTGCCAGTGACCAGCTGGCGACCGAGCTGGGCCTGAAATGCCCCGAGCGCTCCAATATCGACGACATGACCCTGGAGCAGGTACAAGCCTTGCGTGACCGCTGGTACGCCGCCAACAACATGACCCTGATCATGGTCGGCGGCCTCGATCGCTTGCTGCCAGCCTACCTGGAACGCACCTTTGGCGAACTGCCAGCCACCGAGCCGGAGGAACGCCGCAACCTGGAAAGCATCACCCATCAGGCCGAGCAGCGCCGCGACCTGACCCGGGGCTGGTTGGGCGATAGCGTCAAGCTGCATTGGCTGTTCATCGAGCCGGTGCTTGACAACGACCACCAGGCCACGCTCGACCTGCTGTCACGTTACATGGACTGGGCGCTGTACGACCAGCTACGCCTGCGCAACGGGCTGTCCTACGGGCCATCGGTGCAGCGTGAAAGCTTTGGCGATACCGGCCTGCTCAGCCTCAATGCCGACCTGGAACGCGATGACATCGACAAGGCGGTGAAGGTGATGCAGGCATTGTTCGAGCACCTGCGCAAGGAAGGCCTCGACCCGGACACCTTCGCCCGCGTCAAGGACGCCAGCGTTGCCAAGGAAAGCTGGAGCACCCAGGGCAACAGCGCCTTGGCCGACTACTACTGGGGGGCACTGAACGACTACACCGACGGGCGCTTTGCCAACCCGGTGCGCAAGTTGCGGCAGGTTAGCCTGGAGCAGGCCAATGAGGCGCTGAAGGCGTTGCTGAAGGAAGAGGGTTACTTGCGTATCGAGAAGCCATTGCTCGGCTATGACGAGCTGTACGGGCTGGCCGCCTTGCTGATGGGCCTGGTCCTGGCGGCGGGTCTGCTGCGTTGGCGACGGCATGGCCCTGAACGGCCCAGTGGTGCTACACGACAGCGGTGAATCGGCGGTATCCTTTTGCCAGTACCGGCCCTTTCGCGGGTAAACCCGCTCCCACAGGATCACCACAACCTCAAAACCTGTGGAGACTCTGTGGGAGCGGGTTTACCCGCGAAGAGGCCGGCACAGCCACCTAATCCTCTCCTGTTGCAGACCCAATGCCCCAAATCCCCCATATCGTCCAACGCATCATCGAACTGCTCAAACGCTACCCCGGCATCATCGCGCTCTGTGGTTTCCTCTCTGGTATCGGCAGTTTCATCCTGGTCGACCGCCAGGCCGGCCTGGCCAGCTGGGTAGCTGTGCTCATGCTGGTCAGCTGGGTCTGGCTGATGCTGGAGAACACCCTGACCGGCCTCTTCGCCCGCACCTTCAATCGCGAAATCCCGCAGCCGCTGCTGCGCTACGCGACGCAGATGATCCACCAGGAAACGCTGTTCTTCGTGCTGCCGTTCTTCTTCATCACCACCACCTGGAACAGCGGCCAGCTGGTGTTTACCGGTTTGCTCGGCGCCGCAGGCCTGATTTCGATCACCGACCCGCTGTACTACAAGTGGCTGGCGCCTCGGCGCTGGCTGTTCCTGGCGCTGCATACCCTGACATTGTTTGCCGCCCTGCTGACCGCGCTGCCGATCATCCTGCACCTGACCACCGCGCAAAGCTTCAAGCTGGCGCTGATCGCCGCCATGGCCCTGTCGTTCCCCAGCCTGGCCAGCAGCTTCCCGATCAACACCTGGCGGCGTGGCATCGCCCTGGTGCTGGTTACCCTGTCCGTGGGTGCCGGGGGCTGGCTGCTGCGTTCCTGGGTACCGCCGGCCACCCTGTGGATGACCGAAGTGGCGGTGAGCACCGGAGTGCTGAATCGCCAACCGGGCGACTCGCTGGACGAAATTGCTGCCAGCCGCATTCGCAACAGCGGCCTGTACGCCTACACCGCCATCAACGCACCACGCGGCCTGAACGAGCGGATTTACCACGTGTGGCAAAAAGATGGCAAAGAGGTCGACCGCATTGCCCTGGACATCCACGGCGGACGCAAGGAAGGCTACCGAGCCTGGACCCACAAGCAGAACTTCCCGCCAAACCCGGTGGGCAAATGGCAGGTGCGGGTGCTGACCGAGGATGGCCAGGTGATTGGCGTGCTGCGCTTCAAGGTGGTCGATGACGCACCGGCACAGTGATTGAAAGGGGGCCGCTTTGCGGCCTCCAAACCCAACAGACAGCACATAATCACCAAACAGCCCATGCCTGCTGCGCTATGATCAGCCCCTAAGCCTTAGCGCCGAGTCAATTGCATGGAGCCTATGACCCCCCCCAGCGCCACCCTGGACGCCAGCAGCCAACCGCCCTGCCTGCGCATAACCGGTGACTGGACCCTGGCGCACTACGCCAGCCTCAGGCGCGAGAGCGAGCAACTGCGCGCGCAATACCCTGCCGACACCGTCGCCGACCTCAGCCAGCTGGGCCGCCTGGACACTGCGGGCGCCTCGTTGCTGGCCGAACTGCTGGGTTCCGAGCGCCTGTCCCACTGCACCCAAGACCTGCCCGAAGCCAGCCGTGCGCTGCTCAAGAACGTTTACTGCTCGGTGCAGGACTACTGCATCCCGGTCAAGGAACCCGAGCGCAATGTGCTGATGTTGCTGCTGGAACGCATCGGCTGCGCCGTCGGCACGTTGTGGCAGGACAGCATGCAATTGCTGGGCTTTGTCGGCGTAATCCTCGAAACCTTGCTGCGTCGTGCCCTGCAACCACACCGCTGGCGCATTACCCCGGTTGTGGCCCACATCGAGCAGACCGGCCTGGACGCGGCTCCTATCGTCGCCTTGCTGACCTTCCTGGTGGGGGCGGTGGTGGCCTTTCTCGGCGCCACGGTGCTGGCCGACTTCGGTGCAACGGTCTTCACGGTCGACCTGGTGGCATTCTCGTTCCTGCGCGAGTTCGCCGTGCTGCTCACCGCCATCCTCATGGCCGGCCGCACCGCCAGCGCGTTCACCGCGCAGATCGGCTCGATGAAGGCCAACGAGGAAATCGACGCCATCCGCACCCTGGGCCTGAACCCGATGGAACTGCTGGTGGTTCCAAGGGTACTTGCACTGCTGATCTCACTGCCACTGCTCACCTTCGTCGCGATGATTTGCGGCATTGTCGGTGGCGCAGTGGTATGCGCCCTGACGCTGGATATCTCACCGGCCATGTTCCTGTCACTGCTGCAAAGCGACATCGGCGTGCAGCACTTCCTGGTGGGCCTGGCCAAGGCGCCGTTCTTCGCCTTCCTTATTGCGGCCATCGGCTGCCTGGAAGGCTTCAAGGTCAGTGGCAGCGCCGAGTCGGTAGGCGCGCATACAACATCGGCAGTGGTGCAGTCGATTTTCGTGGTCATCGTGCTGGACGCGGTGGCTGCCCTGTTCTTCATGGAGATGGGCTGGTGAGTGGCCAGGAAACCGTTATCGAGGCGCGCGGCATCTGCAACCGCTTCGGCCGCCAGGGGGTGCATGAAAACCTCGACCTGGACCTGTACCGCGGCGAAATCCTCGCCGTGGTAGGCGGTTCGGGCAGTGGCAAGTCGGTGCTGCTGCGCAGCATCATTGGCCTGCGCCGGCCCAATGAAGGGCAGATCAAGGTGTTTGGCCAGGACCTCGCCGGCCTGCGTGAAGAGGAACGCTCTCTGGTCGAGCGGCGCTTTGGCGTGTTGTTCCAGAAGGGCGCGCTGTTCTCTTCGCTGACCGTTACCGAGAACGTGGCCTTGCCGCTGATCGAGCACGCCGGGCTGTCCCGCGCCGACGCCGAACACCTGGCCGGCGTGAAGCTGGCCCTGGCCGGGCTGCCGATATCCGCCGCCGACAAGTACCCGTCTTCGTTATCGGGGGGCATGATCAAACGTGCCGCGCTGGCCCGAGCCCTGGCACTGGACCCTGACATCCTGTTCCTCGATGAACCCACCGCAGGCCTGGACCCGATCGGCGCTGCCGCGTTCGACCAGCTGATCCTTACCCTGCGCGATGCCCTTGGCCTGTCGGTGTTCCTCATCACGCACGACCTCGACACCCTGTACACCATCACCGACCGCATCGCGGTGCTGTCACAAAAGAAGGTTTTGGTGGCCGGCCCGCTGGCTGAAGTCGAGCAGACCAACGACGCCTGGATTCAAGAATACTTTCATGGCCCCCGCGGGCGTGCAGCCGAGCAGGCCGCCACCCGTGCCGGGCAGGAGCGCTGAGCAATGGAAACCCGAGCCCATCACGTACTAATCGGCCTGGTCACCGTCCTGGTGGTAGCCGGCGCCATGTTGTTTGGCCTGTGGCTGACCAAGTCCAGTGTCGACGACGCGTTCAAGGACTACGAAGTGGTGTTCAACGAGGCCGTTTCCGGCCTGTCCCGTGGCAGCCCGGTGCAGTACAACGGCATCAAGGTGGGCGATGTGTCCACCTTGCGCCTAGACCCGAAAGACCCGCGCCGGGTACTGGCCCGCGTTCGCCTGAGCGGGGATACCCCGGTGAAGGAAGACACCCAGGCCAAGCTGACCCTGGCCGGCGTGACCGGCAACGCGTTCATCCAGCTCAGCGGCGGTACGCCACAGAGCCCCGAGCTGAAGGGCAAGGACGGCAAGCTGCCGGTCATCATCGCCTCGCCGTCGCCCATCTCGCGCCTGCTCAATGACAGCAGCGACCTGGTCACCAACATCAACATGCTGTTGCACAACGCCAACCAGATGTTCTCCGAAGACAATATCGGCCACCTCAGCAGCACCTTGGCCAACCTCGACAAGACCACCGGTGCCTTCGCCGGCCAGCACGGCAGCATCGCCGAGGCCATCGAGCAACTGGTGCAGGTGGGCAAGCAGGCCAGCGCCACCCTGGCCGAAACGCAGGCGCTGATGCGCAATGCCAACGGCCTGCTGGGCAGCGAAGGCAAACAGGCGATCGGCAGCGCCGAGCAGGCCATGCAGTCGCTGGCCGAAAGCACTGCCACCATCAACAATCTGCTGAAAAACAACAGCGAGGCTATCGGCGACGGCGCCCAGGGCCTAAACCAGCTCACCCCTGCCATTCGCGAACTGCGCGAAACCCTTAACGCACTCAAAGGTATTTCCCGGCAACTGGAGGCCGACCCCAGCGGCTACCTGCTCGGCCGCGACAACAACAAGGAGTTCCAGCCATGAAACCGTCGCTGCGCCTGCTGGCCCTGGCGGCCGCGCTGAGCCTGGCCAGTGCCTGCTCGATCCTGCCCAAGAGCGAACCCGTCGACCTCTATCGCTTGCCGGTTAACCAGCCCAGCCGCACGGCAGCGCCGCTGGACTGGTCATTGCGGCTGAACAAGCCGCTGGCCAGTGAGGTGCTGGCCGGCCCGCGCATTGCCGTGATTCCACAGGGCGATGTGGTCAGCAGCTACAAAGGTGCGCGCTGGAGCGATGCGGCCCCGGTGCTGCTGCGCAACCGCTTGCTCGATGGTTTCCAGCGTGATGGCCAGGTACAGCGCCTGAGCGCCGACGACAGCAACCTGCAGGCCGACTACGAGCTGGCTGGCGAGCTGCAGGCATTCCAGAGTGAGTACCGCCCGGGCGGCGCGGTGGAGGTGGTGATTCGCTATGACGCTCGGCTGGTTCAGGGCCGCAACCAGCGTATCCTCGCCAGCAAGCGTTTCGAGATCCGCCAGCCGCTGGCCGACAAGCAGGTGTCAGCGGTGGTCGCCGGTTTCGGCCAGGCCAGCGACCAGCTGGTGGGGCAGATTGTGACCTGGACCGTCGACCAGGCCAGCCAGGCACAACGCAAGGTTCAGGCGAAGAACCAGTAGCAGACGAAGATCGCAGCGACCACGCCTGAGAACTCGGCCAGCAGTGCGCAACCGACCGCGTGGCGCACGCGCTGGATACCCACCGCGCCAAAGTACACGGCCAGCACGTAGAAGGTCGTTTCAGTACTGCCCTGGATGGTCGCCGCCACCAGGGCCGGGAAGCTGTCTACACCCTGCGTCTGCATGGTCTCGATCAGCATGGCCCGCGCTGCGCTGCCAGAGAACGGCTTGACCAGTGCTGTGGGCAGGCCCTCGACGAAGCGGGTGTCCAGGCCCAGCCAGTTCACCGCATGGCGGATACCGTCCAGGGCCAGCTCCAGGGCGCCTGAAGCACGCAGTACACCCACCGCCACCAGCATCGCCACCAGGTAGGGCAGCAGGTTCTTGGCCACATCGAAGCCTTCCTTGGCCCCTTCGACAAAGGCTTCATACACCTTCACCCGCTTCAGTGCGCCAATCACCAGGAACAGCATGATCACGCCAAACAGTGTGAGGTTGCCCAGGACCGACGACAGGCTGGCCAGCGCGGCGGCCGACAGGGTGCCGAGAAACGCCATGAAGCCTCCCAGCAGCAACGCGCCGGGAATGAAGTAGGCGAGCACCACCGGGTCCCACAGGCGCAGGCGCTGCATCACCGCCACCGACAGCAGGCCGACCAGGGTCGAGACACTGGTGGCCAGCAGGATGGGCAGGAACACCATGGTCGGGTCTGGCGCGCCTTGCTGGGCCCGGTACATGAAGATGGTCACCGGCAGCAGCGTCAGCGACGAGGCGTTGAGCACCAGAAACAGGATCTGCGCGTTGCTGGCTGTGGTGCTACTGGGGTTGAGCTCCTGCAGCGCGCGCATGGCCTTCAGGCCAATCGGCGTAGCGGCATTGTCCAGCCCCAGGCCGTTGGCCGCGAAGTTCATGGTGATCAGGCCCAGGGCAGGGTGCCCGGGCGGCACTTCCGGCATCAGGCGGGCGAACAGCGGGCCTAGCATTTTGGCCAGCCATTCGACGATACCGGCCTTTTCGGCGATCTTGAGAAAGCCCAGCCACAGGGTCAGTGTGCCGAACAGCAGCACCATCACCTCGACCGACAGCTTGGCCATGGCGAAGATGCTTTCGACCATTGCCGCGAAGATCCCGGCATTACCACCCACCAGCCATTGGGCCAGGGCGGACACTGCCGCCACCAGGAAAAAGCCAAGCCAAAGGCCGTTGAGCATCCGCGTATTCCCCCTGAAAAATGCCCGAATGATAGCGGAAGTTGCCTGGACCGGCCTCATTGCCGGCGATGAGGCCGGTGCAGGTGCCCGCGATCCTTACAGACAGCAAAAAGCCCCGACAAGTCGGGGCTCTTCGTCATACAGCTATCAGGCTTAGCGCTTGGCGGCTTCGCCAACCACTGCGGCTTCCTGCTTGTTGGCCATCAGCGAGGCGTAGTACTTCTCGCCCTTGGCGGCGTCGTACATGCCTTCCCAACGCGCGATGACCAGTGCTGCCAGGGCGTTGCCTACAACGTTCAGCGCGGTACGGGCCATGTCCATGATGCGGTCGACACCGGCGATGAAGGCCAGGCCTTCCAGCGGGATACCCACGCTGCCCAGGGTGGCCAGCAGCACCACGAACGATACGCCCGGCACACCAGCGATGCCTTTGGAGGTGACCATCAGGGTCAGCACCAGCAGCAGCTGCTGGCTCCACGACAGGTCGATACCGTAGAGCTGGGCGATGAAGATGGCCGCGATGCTCTGGTACAGGGTCGAACCGTCGAGGTTGAAGGAGTAGCCGGTCGGTACCACGAACGAGCAGATCGACTTCGGCGCACCATACTTCTCCATCTTCTCGATCACGCGCGGCAGCACGGTTTCGGAGCTGGAGGTGGAGTAGGCCAGAATCAGCTCATCTTTCATGATGCGCATGATCTTGATCACCGAGAAGCCGAACACGCGGGCAACCAGGCCCAGCACCATGAAGGCGAAGAAGGCGATGGCGAAGTACACCAGCAGTACCAGCTTGGCCAGTGGCAGCAGCGAGCTGAAGCCGAAGTTGGCCACGGTCACGGCGATCAGGGCGAACACGCCGATCGGGGCGTAGTTCATGATCATGTGGGTGACCTTGAACATGGTTTCCGATACGGCCTGGAAGGTGCGTACCAGTGGGTCGCGCAGCTCGGCCTGCAGGCTCGACAGCCCCAGGCCGAACATGACCGAGAAGAAGATGATCGGCAGCATTTCGCCACGCATCAGCGCTGCGAAGATGTTCGACGGAATGAGGTTCAGCAGGGTCTCGATGAACGCGTGCTCATGCTGCACCTCGGCCGCAGTGGCCTGGTACTTGGAGATGTCCACGGTACCCAGGGTGCTCATGTCGATGCCGGCGCCCGGGTGGAACAGGTTGGCCAACACCAGGCCCACGACGATGGCGATGGTGGTCACCACTTCGAAGTAGATGATGGTCTTAAGGCCGATGCTGCCGAGTTTCTTCGCATCGCCAACCCCGGCGATACCCACGATCAACGACGAAATCACGATCGGGACGACGATCATCTTGATCAGGCGAATGAAGATGTCACCGGCGGGCTGGAGGACGTTGCTGATCCACCATGCCTTTTCTGCACTGAAATGATTCAGTAGCGCGCCGATTGCAACGCCCAGGACGAGACCGATGACGATCTGCCAGGCGAGGCTAAGTTTTGCCTTCTTCATGTCTTTACCCTTTGTTCTAGTGGTCATGGCACCCGACGAAAACACGCGTAACAGAGCCATTGGCAAGGCCTCTGGCTTCAAGCGCACCCGTCTGGCGACTTCATGTAAGGACACCGCAGGCGAGCGACAGGGCGCTCTGACCAGCGAAAAAGGCGGCAACTATTGCGATGGGAAAGGGGGAAATCTAATGCCGGAAGCGCATGCCCCATACCGATTATGCATAATATTTCATGCCAAAACAGAGGGTTCGCAAGTGCTTGATTTATAACGTTCGGAATCCCGAACAAGACCAAACCGCCATATTTCGGCAGATTTGACGGTACACAAAGGGCATGAAAGATGGCTTGTTCGACAATCCGAATGGCCGAAATGCCACTTGAAGAAGGACCCGCAAGGCCGAAAAAAATTTGATGTACGGTCGAGACAAAATGTGTCTCAGGGATGAAATCGCGCAAGGAAGAGGGCGATTCCTACATGGCTCCTCGGAAGTCAGGTCTGGTCAGGTATCCCTGTGACACCGCCGACCTGATACTTCCGATTCCGCCTTTCCTGACCCGGCCCATCGCTGGAGGCACTCCCTGTACCCCTAGGCCACTCCGATCCTGCAACAATCAGAACAGCCCGGCCCCTTGGTCATGTGCTGCCCCTCCTCGGGGCGGCGCATCATAGAAGGCTGAAATATAGAAAGGTTCAGCTTCTATTACGTGACAGTCGATGACCTTTCATCCTTACCGGCAATAAATGCTCAGTACCAGTTCGGGTCACGCTTTAGCTGCTCCTGCAGCATTGCCTTCATGCCGTCGTCAGGGTCGCCCAGCCAGCGATATTGCGCATGGCGTGTAGGCGACTTGTCGCTCGGCAAGCCTTCGGGTACCTCCACGAGCATCCCGTAGGCATCCTCCTTGTCCCAGCTGAACGCAACGATCAGCCGCTTGTACGTGCAGTTGTCCTGCGCCTCGCACAACGGGCCGACCAGGTACTTGTCACCATCTTCGGTAGTGGCGGACATCTGGTGCTGGGCACTGCCGGTGAGATTAACCACCCAATCGGGCAGGCGTTCCTCGCCTTTGATCGTGTCCTGCCAGGTTTCCCGGTACTCCGGGTCCGAGCCGAGCAACTGGTCGACCCGGACCTGGCCGTCATTGGCCGCCATCGCCGCCGCACTGCCGCCCAACAACAGGGCGGCAGCCAGGGCTGTACAAAGCTTCCTGCCCATCTTCAACCTCGTCCACGTCCAAAGAAGAAGGAGGCTACGAACAACACTAGGAAGACAATGAACAGGATCTTCGCGATACCCGTTGCAGCGCCCGCGATACCACCGAAGCCCAGTACGGCAGCGACAATGGCGATGATGAGGAAAGTGATAGCCCAGCTCAGCATGGTGGTTCTCCTTTCTTTTTCAGAATCGGTGCGGCCGGCAGGTCAGAAGACCCAACGGTCCTGGGGTACGACATTTTCCAGGGTGGCCGGTGAGGCAGAGGCCTGGCCGGCCGGCAATGGGTCAGCTGCCTTGACCAGGGTATTGGCACGGGTTGCCTGAATCTGCGTCAACAGCGCAGTCTGCGCGGCCACTTGCTCAGCCAAGCGCGCGGTCTGCCAGCTGTAATAGAAGAGGCCAGCGGCCAAGGTCAGCAGCAGCGCCATGCCGACAGACAACATCTGGCGCAGGGGCAGGGCGACGTTCTGCGAGCGGTTGACGGATTGGCGGTTCATGCCGGCTCCTCCTGCTGTAATTGTTGTTCAAACCTGAACAGGTAATTGCAGCCTGCATGCCAGCCTTTTGATTTTAAAAAATACCTTTAAAATCAATAAGTTAGTAGTTACATAACCGTTCGACAGGGACGTATCCTGCACGATGCCGCCTGTATGGTCGTGCGAATTGCACGATCGGCCCTGGAAGTCAGCATCACGGGCGGAACAAAGCGAGAGGCCGTTTTTTGTAGGCAAAAACAAAAAACCTCCGCAACCAATGTGCCATCCCGTGCCTCTAAGCAAATCATCGGGTTAACGCAGCTTCCAGGCGTCAATTGGCCATTGGCTAGCATGCAGAGGACAGAATCCTTCAGAATCGACCATGCAACTTGCCCGATTTTTCCCACACTAAATGAAGATCTATCCCTAAGGAGCGTAGGAAATGGAATCAGCCCAGGACAACCAAGGCCGCATTCTGCTGGTGGATGACGAGTCCGCGATCCTGCGCACCTTCCGCTACTGCCTGGAAGACGAAGGCTACAGCGTGGCCACAGCCAACAGCGCCGCCCAGGCCGAAACGCTGTTGCAGCGCCAGGTGTTCGACCTTTGCTTCCTGGATTTGCGCCTGGGCGAGGACAACGGCCTGGACGTACTGGCGCAGATGCGCATTCAGGCACCCTGGATGCGCGTGGTGATCGTGACCGCGCATTCGGCAATCGATACAGCGGTGGATGCCATCCAGGCCGGCGCCGCCGACTACCTGGTCAAGCCATGCAGCCCCGATCAGTTGCGCCTGGCCACCGCCAAGCAGCTGGAAGTGCGCCAGCTTTCAGCACGCCTGGAGGCCCTGGAAGGCGAAATGCGCAAACCCAAGGACGGCCTGGACTCGCACAGCCCGGCCATGATGGCGGTGCTGGAAACTGCCCGCCAGGTCGCCACCACCGATGCCAACATCCTCATTCTTGGCGAGTCCGGTACGGGTAAAGGCGAGTTGGCCCGGGCCATCCATGGCTGGAGCAAACGTGCCCGCAAAGCCTGCGTGACCATCAACTGCCCGTCGCTGAACGCCGAGCTGATGGAAAGCGAACTGTTCGGCCACACCCGCGGCGCCTTTACCGGTGCCAGCGAAAGCACGTTGGGGCGGGTCAGCCAGGCTGATGGGGGTACGTTGTTCCTCGACGAGATCGGCGACTTCCCGCTGACCCTGCAACCCAAGTTGCTGCGGTTCATTCAGGACAAGGAATACGAGCGCGTGGGCGACCCCGTGACACGGCGTGCAGATGTGCGCATCCTGGCCGCCACCAACCTAAACCTCGAAGAAATGGTGCGCGAAAGCCGCTTCCGCGAAGACCTGCTATACCGCCTGAACGTCATCACTCTGCACCTGCCGCCCCTGCGCGAGCGCAGTGAAGACATCCTGACCCTGGCCGACCGTTTCCTTGCCCGCTTCGTCAAGGAATACTCCCGCCCCGCCCGGGGCTTCAGCGACGAAGCGCGCACCGCCCTGCTCAACTACCGCTGGCCCGGCAACATTCGCGAACTGCGTAACGTAGTAGAGCGGGCCAGTATCATCTGCCCGCAGGAGCGCGTGGAAATCAGCCACCTCGGGATGGGCGAACAGCCGGCTGGCAACGCCCCGCGCGTGGGTGCCGCGCTAAGCCTGGACGAGCTGGAGCGCGCCCACATCGGCGCGGTGCTGGCTGCCAGCGACACCCTCGACCAGGCCGCCAAAACCTTGGGCATCGACGCCTCCACCCTGTACCGCAAGCGCAAGCAGTACAACCTATGAAGGGGCCGCCCATGAAGCTGCGCACGCGGCTTTTCTTGAGTATCTCGGCACTGGTCACGGTGGCCTTGCTCGGGCTGCTGCTGGGCCTGGTCAGCGTGCTGCAGATGGCAACCGTGCAACAGCAGCTGGTGCGTGACACCACCCACGCCCTAGAAGTGGGGCTGAAGTTGCGGCAGAACCTTGGCGAACAGTTGACCCTGATCCTTGATGAAGACACGGCCCCGGAAAACCTGCGGCTGCTGCAAGAAAATTTCCAGGCCTTGCTGAACCAGGGCCTGGAACAAGGCGGAGAGCGCACTGGCTTCAGCAAGGCCGGCAGTAACTACCAGGCGTTCCTGCAAGCCTACCGTGACAGCCCCGCGCCCGCGCGTAGCATGGGTGTCGACCAACCCTTGGGGGCCGCCTTCAACCAGGTGCGTACCGACCTGATCGATTCCCACAAGCAGACGCTGGACCTCATCACCCGCAGCGAGGAATACAGCCGTGACCGCGCCCTGCTGGTCAGCGGCGTGCTTGGCCTGACGGGCCTGGTGGTGCTGGTGCTGGGCTTCATTACTGCACACAACATCGCCCGACGTTTTGGCCAACCGATCGAAGCCTTGGCCAAAGCAGCCGACCAGCTGGGCAAGGGCAACTTTGACGTCACCCTGCCAGTCACCCAGGCCACCGAGCTGAACCAGCTGACCCGCCGCTTTGGCCTCATGGCCGATGCCTTGCGCAAGCACCAGGCCACCAACGTCGACGAATTGCTGGCCGGGCAGCAGCGCCTGCAGGCCGTGCTCGACAGCATCGACGATGGCCTGCTGATCATCGACCGCCAAGGTCGCCTGGAACACCTCAACCCGGTAGCGCAGCGCCAGCTCGGCTGGAATGATAACCGCGTGGGCAGCAGCCTGGCCGAAGCCCTGCGGCGGCCGGAGCTGGAGCAGCAGCTGCGTCAGGTGCTGCGCGGTGGCAGTTTGGACCGCCCGCCGGAAGACCTGACCATGGAGGTGGATGAAGAAACGCGCCTGCTGACTTACAGCCTGACCCCGGTGAGCCATCCGCAAGGGCCGATCCTTGGCGCGGTGATGGTGCTGCACGATGTGACCGAGCAACGGGCCTTCGAACGCGTGCGCAGTGAGTTCGTGCTACGCGCGTCCCACGAACTGCGCACCCCGGTAACCGGCATGCACATGGCCTTCGGGCTGTTGCGCGAGCGGGTCAAGTTTCCGCCTGAGGCACGCGAGAATGACTTGCTGGACACCATCGGCGAAGAAATGCAGCGGCTTACCCAGCTGATCAACGACCTGCTCAACTTCTCTCGTTACCAGAGCGGGCTGCAGAAACTCGACCTGGCCCCCTGTGCCATCGACGAATTGCTGGAGCGCGCACAACTGCGTTTTGCCGAACAGGCAGCAAACAAGCAGGTTGAACTGATTAAGGCACTCGAACCACCGCTCCCACGTATTCAGGCCGACGTTGCGCAACTTGATCGGGTGCTGGACAACCTGCTGCACAACGCCATCCGCCATACCGCCAACGGCGGGCGTATCCGCCTGCATGCGCGGCGGCATGCGGAGCGGGTGATCATCAGCGTCGAAGACACAGGCGAAGGGATTGCCTATGGGCAGCAGGGTCGCATTTTCGAACCGTTTGTGCAGGTAGGGCGCAAGAAGGGCGGTGCAGGGCTAGGATTGGCGCTGTGCAAGGAAATCGTGCAACTGCATGGTGGGCGCATGGGGGTGTTTTCCCGGCCGGGGCAGGGGACACAGTTCTACATGGCGCTGCCAGTTTGAGTATCGCCTGTACAGGCCTCATCGCCGGCGATGTGGCCGGGGCAGGATCACTCAGTGCTCCACCCGCCGGGGCAGCTGCCCCCGGGTTACCAGCTCGGCAAACTGCCGGGCGTTTAGCGGTCGGGCAAACAGCCAGCCCTGGCCGTAATTGACCCCTTCACTGTTCAGCAACACCGCCTGGTCCTCGCATTCGATGCCTTCGGCAATCACCCGCAGGTGCAGGTCATGCGCCATGCGGATGATGTGCGGGGCAACGCCGCTGCTAGCGGCATCATGGCCCAGCGCATCGATGAAGGCCTTGTCGATCTTCAGGCAGTCCACCGGCAGGGTTTGCAGATAGGCCAGGCTGCAATAGCCGGTACCGAAGTCGTCGATCAGCACCTGATGCCCCACGGCGCGCAGCGCCTGCAGGTTGTCACGAGCCACCACCACGTCGATCAAACCGCGCTCGGTCACCTCGAACGCAATCTGGCTAGCGGCCACCCGGTGCAGGGCCAGCAGGCGTGCCGCCACCCGGCCAATACGCGGCACCATCACATCGCAGGCGGCGAGGTTCACCGATATGTACAGTTTGGGGTGCGAGCGCAGAAGCTGCCCCAGCTGTTCAAGGACGCGCTGCAGAACAAAGTCAGTGATCTGGCGTATCTGCCCGGTATTTTCCGCCAACGGGATAAACAGGTCCGGGCTGGTCAGCGTGCCATCCGGGCGGCGCCAGCGCACCAGGGCCTCGGCGCCTACACAGCGCCGTGTGTCGAGCTCGAAGATCGGCTGGTAGAGCACCTGCAGCTCTCCACGGCGCAAGGCATTCTGCAACTCCGAGCTCATCGACCGCCGTTGCAGGATCAACTGCAGCACCAGCCAGCCGATGCAGCAGGCAGCCAACACGCTGCCAGGGAACAGCAGCCAGAGCATGCCATTCATTCTCAGCGGAAGGCTGGCCCGTGGGGCAATCAGCACCAGTTGGTAATCCGGCGACTTGGTGGGCATGCGGTAGATTAGCCGGTCACTGAGTTGGAGCAATGACTTGTGGCTGGTCGACCAGGCCGAGGGCGGCGGCCACACCTGTGGCGGGCCGAGCACGGGTATGGCCCGGGCACCGTTGTCCAGCACCACCACCAGGCTGCCGCCCGGTGGCAGGTCGACCACGTCGGTCAGGTGCCCACGCGAGGTGGAGACCACGAATTTGCCCCGGCCCAGCATCAACGCAGCCAGGTTCTCGTTCGGCTCGGTCGTGGTGTTCAACCAGTAGCTGTAGGTCGGCCCCTGGATGTCGGGTGCCCGCAAAGGCTCGAATGCCCGCTCATCGCCACGGTTGGAGCAGGCGACGTCACCATCCACATAGGCCGCTTCATAAATGAACCGCGAACTCAGGCCAACCTGCTGCAACGCCGCCAACATCGCCGGGCTGCAGCCACGCAAGGGCTGAGCCTGCAGCAGGTCGACCCCTTCGCGCAGCTGGCCGAAAACCTGCTCGAGGCGGTCGAGAAAACGCTCGCCCTGGGCGTTCATCTGTTCGCTCTCGCTTTGCTTCATCTGCTGCAGGGCAATGCCGATGCTGGCAGTGAGCAAAAGTGCTGCGCTGGCCAATGCTGCCAAGGTGGCCAGCATCCAGGGACGGTAAAAAAATTGGCGCAGCGTAGAAATGAGAGCTGACATCGAAGGCATCCAGTTGATTACCAAGGTATAGCAACTGGATCAAAAATCATCCTCGCCGTTTAGCGCCTCGCTGCAGGCTCAACGCATCCGGTTGAGCACCTGCAGCATCGCCGCCGTCTGCGCATCGGGCATGCCGTCGAAACGCTGCGGACGGAAGCGCATCTGGAACGCAGCAATCACGTGGCGGGTGGCGACATCCAGCACCCCGGTCTGCTCGACTTGATAGCCAAACCGCGCCAGTTCCTGCTGGTACCAGCCAACGCTTGGCGGGTTGACGCTGAAGTAGGCCTGTTGGCGTGCCACGGCATTGGCATCAGGCCAGATACCCAGCCCGGCATCGGCCAGGCGCTTCCACGGGAACAGCGGGCCCGGGTCCAGCTTGCGTGATGGTGCGATATCACTGTGGCCAATGATGTGCCGAGGCTCGATGTTGTTACGTTTGACGATGTCCTTGAGCAGCGCGATCAGCGACTGGACCTGCGCTTCGCTGTAAGGGTGCCAGACCCGGCCATTCGGCGTGTCGGTGAAGCCCGGGTTGACGATCTCGATCCCGATGGACGACGAGTTCAGCCAGGTGCGCCC
Organism: Pseudomonas sp. NBRC 111133; assembly: GCF_001320605.1. Classification (NCBI taxonomy): domain Bacteria; kingdom Pseudomonadati; phylum Pseudomonadota; class Gammaproteobacteria; order Pseudomonadales; family Pseudomonadaceae; genus Pseudomonas; species Pseudomonas sp. NBRC 111133. The sequence goes on from NZ_BCBJ01000081.1 coordinate 33,635, forward strand.
CTGCCACTGGCTGTCGCCGGCATGCCAGGCACGACGGTTTTCATCCACCAGTTGATACACCGTGGCCGGGCCGTCGCCGATCAGGTAATGGCTGCTCACCTCACCCTGGGTAAGCAACGCCAGGGAGCGCTCCAGGGATGCATTGGTGTAATGCAGTACAACGAACTGGATGCGGTTATCCTGGTTGGCCGAGGGGTGGCTGCGGTCGATGCGCAACCCCGTCGAACATCCGGCAACAGACAACAGCAAAAAGGAAATCAGCGTTATTTTAAGCGTGGAAAGCACGTCAATGGCCTCAGTTAATGAGCGCTACAGTATAACGTGCTCCCCATGGCCGCGCTTATCGTGAGTCAGTGTCAGCAAACGCTAGCTCTGCTCGACGCGGTTACGTCCCAGCGCCTTGGCCCGGTACAGCGCCGCATCGGCGCGTTTGAGCACCTGGTCGCCACGCTCGCCAGAGCGAAACGCCCCCAGGCCGATCGAAGTGGTGATCACCACCCGCTCACCCTTGAAGTGGAACGGGCAGGCCTCCACGGTGGCGCGCAGTACTTCCGCCATTTGGGCCGCTGCCGCGGGTGACGTCTGCGGCAGCAACAGGACAAACTCCTCGCCCCCGAAACGGGCAATGAAGTCACGACCACGCAGGCGTTTGCTCAGCTGGTCAGCGACAATCTTGAGTACCTTGTCCCCGGCCAGGTGCCCATAGCTATCGTTTATGCGCTTGAAGTGGTCCAGGTCGAGAATCGCCATGGCCAGATGGCCGCCGGCCTCTTGCCATTCAAGTATTTCGCGTTCTACCCGCTCGCTCCAGGCCGCACGATTGGGCAAGCCGGTGAGCGGGTCGAGCAGGGCTTTCTGCCGTTGCTCTTCCAGGTGTTCACGGTAACCGAGCGCTTCATGCTCCATGTTCGCCACCCGCTCCGACAAGCCTTGCAGGCGGCCTGCCAGCTCCTGCTCGCGGCGATCACGCTCAAGCTTGTGCTCGTCCATGGTGACCAACAGGCCTTCCAGCCGGTTTTCCAGGATGTGCTTGAGGCTGTCCACATCGGCGGCGCCTTGCACACTGCTTTGCAAGCCGTCGACGTGCTCGCGCAGCTGGGTATCCAGTTCACGGGCAGCACTGCTGTTGTCGGCATGGCCGGCGCTGGCCTCCTGCAGGTGGCTCTGGAAGCCTTCCAGGCGTTCGTTGAGCTGTTGCAGGTAGGTTTCGAATTCGTGCTGGCCGCTGTCGGTTATTGCCAGCATCAGCACAGCCAGGTCATCCAGCACCGGGATCAGCTCGTACCAGTTCAGGCCACGGGCAACCCGCTCGCGCATTTCCAGCGCCTGGGTCTTGTGCCGCTCGGGCAGGCTGAGGTCATCAAGCAGCCCGATCAGGGTCTGCTCGATGTGGGAGGCAACCTGGCTGTAGGGGGGTTCGACGGCATAGGGCAGGGCATAAGGGCCGTCTTCGCCGAACGTCTCTTCGAGCGTGGGTGTCGATTGTGCTGCTGCCACGGGTTCGCTGGCGGTCGCGTCGGGCTCCGACACGTTTTCCTGCAGCGGTTGCTGGGCGGCGGGTGTTTCAGCCGTTTCGATCAGCGCTGGGCCCTGTAGCTCCGGCTCGGGTTCGACCGCTGCGCTGGCTTCAGGGACAAGGGCCGGCAACGGTTGCAGCGCATCCATATCGTCGGGCTGCGGGGCTTCGAGAGGGGGCTGCACAACCTGAGGCGGCGCTTCGGCAGCAGGCACTGCCACCGGCTCAGGTATTGGCTCGCCTTGCGGGTCATCCTCGCGGCTACCGAACAAGCGCTGCAAGAAACCGGGCCGGGCCTCATCCTCCGGCTTACCACGCGCCGACAGGGCGCGGCCCTGCAAGCCACTCAACTCGCCCAGCAGCGGCGGCAGATCGCGGGACTGGGCAACGCCACCCTCGAGCTTCTTCGCCAGTTTTTTCAGCGCACGCGAGATATCGCTGGGCAACGACAGGCCTTGCAATTGGCCAACCAGCGCGGCGAGCGCATCACTGACCTGGTTCATGCGGGTTTCACGGCGCTGTTCGGAGTCCAGCACCGCCTTTTCAAGGCGCGGGATCAAACCGGCGAGGCCGGCGTCCATGTTGTCACTGCGGATGACTTCGCGCATTTCCTTCATGCACGCGTCCACCACCTTGTCACTGCCTTCTGCAGCCAGGCTGCTGCGCACCAGGCCACGACGAAGCAGGTCGAGACGGGCGTCCCACCGGCGTTCGAGCTTTTCTTGCTGCTCGATGCTTTTAAGGTATTTTTCTTTCCAGCGCTCAGCGTCTTCAGTCATGCCCGGGTCCGCAAACGGTGATGGCAATTAGCTCAAGACCGGCAGCGTATCCACAGTCAATGCATCAGGCAATCGAATCTCGACTGCAACGGGAAGGTGGTCGGAAATTGGCCGTGCCAGCACCTCGACACGCTCCAGCGTGAGGCTTGGGCTGAGCAGGATATGGTCCAGGCAACGCTGTGGTCGCCAGCTGGGGAAGGTGGCCTCGACTTGCGGGGCAATCAGGCCCAGGTCGCGCAGCGGAGAGTGTTCCAGCAGGTCGGTGGCATGGGTGTTCATGTCGCCCATCAGCACCTGATGACGATAACCACCAATCAGCTCGCGGATATAACCCAGTTGCAGGGCTCGCGTCTTGGCGCCGAGCGCCAGGTGCATCATCACCACGACCAGCGCATCTTCGCCTTCGCCAAAGCGCACAAGAATCGCCCCGCGACCGGCCGGGCCAGGCAACGGGTGGTCTTCGAGCACCTGCGGCTTCAGGCGGCTGAGGACGCCATTGCTGTGCTGGGCGAAACGCCCGAGGTTGCGGTTGAGCTGCTGGTACCAGTAGGGAAAGGCCCCCAATTGCGCCAGGTGCTCGACCTGGTTGATGTAACCCGAGCGCAGACTGCCACCGTCGGCTTCCTGCAAGGCCACCAGGTCGAAGTCGCCCAGCAGTTCGCCGATTTTCTGCAGGTTGCCGGCCCGACCATTGTGCGGCAGCAAGTGCTGCCAGCTGCGGGTCAGGTAATGCCGGTAGCGCTCGGTGCTGATGCCGACCTGAATATTGAAACTGAGCAGCCGCAGCCGACCATCCTCGGGCAGGCCAGAAGCCTGCAAGTGATGCTCGTTGACCTGCGGCTGGTGCAGGCCAATGCCACGCGTGGCTCGGAAGCGGGGCATGGGTTACGCCGCTTACTTAGCGGCGCGCTCCTTGGCGATCAGTTGGTCGGCAACGTTCAGCACGCCTTCCGGCCCGCCAGCGGTGCCCAGGTCGAAGCGGTACTTGCCGTTGACCACCATGCTCGGTACGCCGGTGATTTCGTACTTTTTCGCCAGTTCTTTGGCCTGGTTGACCTGCCCCTTGATGGCGAAGGAGTTGAAGGTGGCGAGGAACTTGTCCTTGTCCACGCCTTGGGTGGCGAGGAAGTCGGCCATGTCGTTAGGGTCGGTCAGGCGCTTGCGCTGGTTCTGGATGGCATCGAACACTGCCGCGTGAACATTGTGCTCGACGCCCATGGCTTCGAGGGTGAGGAACATCTGGCCGTGTGCGTCCCATGGGCCGCCGAACATGGCCGGTACGCGCTTGAAGTTGACGTCCTTGGGCAGTTTTTCGACCCATGGATTGATGACCGGCTCGAAGTGGTAGCAATGTGGGCAGCCGTACCAGAACAGCTCGACCACTTCGACTTTGCCAGGCACGGAAACCGGAACAGGGTTGCTCAGCTCGATGTATTCCTTGCCGGCGACAGGCTCGGCGGCCTGGACGGCAGTCATACCGAACACGCTGGCGGCGACCAGCGCAGCGCTGAGAATCAGTTTACGCATGCTTTACTCCTGAGCAGTCATGGGTCGCCACGACGCGACCTGCACTAGGACAGGCCGGGAAGGGCTCGAGTTCTGTAGTGTAACGGCTGCGGACTGAAAAAAGGGCGGCCCGGCCGCCCTTTCATCATTGGCCTACAACATTAACTGAAAGTTAATGCAGGCCCTGGATGTAGCTGGCCAACGCTTCGATGTCGTGGTTGCTCAGCTTGCCGGCGATGGTGCGCATGGTCATCGCATCGCCATCGTTGGTGCGGTTGCCTTCGCGGAAGTCCGTGAGCTGCTTGGTCACGTACTGCGAATGCTGCCCGCCCAGGTGCGGGAAGCCAGCCAGGGCGATGCCCGCGCCATTCGGCGAGTGACAGCCTGTGCAGGCCGGCATTCCTTTTTCCAGGTCGCCGCCGTTGAACAGCGCACGGCCACGCTCGACCAGCTTGGGATCGGCGGCCCCCACGCTGCCTTTCTGGCTGGCGAAGTAGGCGGCAATGTCAGCCAGGTCCTGGTCGCTGAACGCGGCCAGCATGCCGGTCATTTCCAGCACGGTGCGCTTGCCCGACTTGATGTCGTGCAGTTGTTTTTCCAGGTAACGCTGGCCCTGGCCGGCCAATTTGGGGAAGTTCGGTGCCAGGCTGTTGCCGTCGGGGTTGTGGCAGGCGCCACAAACGGCGGTCTTGGCCTGGCCGGCGGCGGCATCGCCTTTGATAGGTTGCGCAGCAGTGGCCGCACCTGCGACACCCAGGGTCAACAGCAGACTCACGACTAGTTTGTTCATCAGCTAATCCAACACGGCTAAGGGTGAAATGTTATGTATCGGGACTGCCGCTCATCCAAAGGATGACCAAACGGTAGTCCTCGGCACTGCAGTCCATGCACAATCCACGCGGCGGCATAGCCTTGAAACCCTGGGTCACGTGCTTCACCAGTACCTCCATGCCTTGCGCCAGCCTTGGCTCCCATGCTGCCCGGTCACCCCGTCTGGGTGCCTGTGGCAACTGCCCGGTGTGACAGGCCGCACACGTGCGGTTGTACAACACCTCGGGATCCTGTGTAGCCTGTGCGCTGAAAACCGGCAGGAACATACCGACAGCAAGCAGCCATTTCGCCATGCGGAACGACCTTCAGGGTTGGGGGCCGCGCTGCGTTCTGTTGCGCGAGCTATTGTTCGACACCCCATGCTCCTTCCCCTTCGCTGGGAGAATGAGCACACAAAAACTGGGGCATTATATACTTCCGCCATCCAAACGGAAACGACACCGCTTGCCAGGCTCGGGCCTTCAGAGTCAGGCAACACCCACATCGGATATCCCATGCAAGTCAAGAACCCCATCCTCGGCCTCTGCCAGAAAGCCAAATTCGCCCTCAGCGCAGCCAAGGTCGAACAATGCCCGGACGACCAGGGTTACGAGGTGGCTTTCGCCGGCCGCTCCAACGCCGGCAAATCCAGCGCCCTCAACACCCTGACTCATGCCAGCCTGGCGCGTACCTCGAAAACCCCCGGGCGCACCCAGCTGTTGAATTTCTTCAGTCTGGACGATGAACGGCGTTTGGTCGACCTGCCGGGCTACGGTTATGCAAAAGTGCCGATCCCGCTCAAGCAGCACTGGCAGAAACACCTGGAAGCCTACCTGGGCAGCCGTGAGTGCCTGCGTGGCGTGATCCTGATGATGGACGTGCGCCACCCAATGACCGACTTCGACAAAATGATGCTCGACTGGGCCAAGGCCAGCAGCATGCCGATGCACATCCTGCTGACCAAGGCCGACAAGCTGACCCACGGCGCGGGCAAGAACACCCTGCTGAAAGTGCAGTCGGAAATCCGCAAGGGCTGGGGTGATGGCGTGACCATCCAGCTGTTCTCGGCGCCCAAGCGCCTGGGCGTGGAAGACGCCTACCGGGTGCTGGCGGATTGGATGGAGCTGGAAGACAAGCCGGTAGCCTGAAGGCGAGGGCGACCACCCTGTGGGAGCGGGCGTGCCCGCGAAGAATCCAGCGCGGAGCATGGCCTGGGCTTCGCCCAGGTTCGCGGGCACGCCCGCTCCCACAGGGTTCTTCACCAGGCCTAGGTCAAATTCCGGGCAAAAAAAACCCCGGACTTCGTATGGGGAGGGGGAAGTTCGGGGTCCAAGTCCGGACCGCTAGGGCGGGGTCCAGATATCTGCCAACACTTAACACAACATAGGAGCATCGAAGGGCTTCACCAGCCATTCAGTTACTCTGAGTTCCGGTTCACCGGTTTAGTTCCAAATCCCTGAAAACTATTTGCGATAGTTTCATGAAACTTCAGCACCAATGGCACTGAGCAGTGCCAGGATCCGCGTCACTCCGCCGCAGATCCTACACAGCTTTCCCCGCTCAATCAGTGAGCTTCGTCCCAATTCGCGCCAATTCCTGCTTCCACCAGCAGCGGCACATCCAGTTCCGCCGCCTTGCTCATGTGCTGGCGAATTTCATCTTTCACCTGCTGAACCAGGTCCTCACGCACCTCAAGTACCAGTTCGTCGTGTACCTGCAGGATCACCCGGGCATCCAGCCCGCTCTCGCTCAGCCAGTTGTCCACATTGACCATGGCCCGCTTGATGATGTCGGCTGCGGTACCCTGCATCGGTGCGTTGATCGCCGTGCGCTCGGCGCCTTTGCGCAGGGCCGGGTTCTTGGCGTTGATGTCCGGCAGGTACAGCCTGCGGCCGAACAGGGTTTCGACAAAGCCTTGCTCGGCAGCCTGGGCGCGGGTGCGCTCCATGTAGGCCAGTACGCCCGGGTAGCGGGCGAAGTAACGGTCGATGTAGTCCTGCGATTGCTTGCGGTCGACACCAATCTGCTTGGCCAGACCAAAGGCGCTCATGCCATAGATCAGGCCGAAGTTGATGGCCTTGGCCTTGCGGCGTTGGTCGGTTGTGACGTCTTCCAGGGCCACACCGAACACTTCCGCCGCCGTGGCGCGGTGTACGTCCAGGTCATTGCGGAAGGCATGCAACAAGCCTTCGTCCTTGGCCAGGTGGGCCATGATGCGCAGCTCGATCTGCGAGTAGTCCGCCGCCAGCAGCTTGTAGCCCGGGCTGGCAATGAACGCCTGGCGGATGCGGCGGCCTTCGGCGGTGCGGATCGGGATGTTCTGCAGGTTCGGGTCGCTCGACGACAGCCGGCCAGTGGCTGCCACTGCCTGCTGGTAGGAGGTGTGGATACGCCCGGTGCGCGGGTTGATCTGGCCCGGCAGCTTGTCGGTGTAGGTGCTCTTGAGCTTGCTCAGGCTGCGGTACTGCATCAGCACCTCAGGCAGCGGGTAGCCTTGCTCGGCCAACTCGTCGAGTACAGCTTCGGCGGTGGATGGCTGGCCTTTGGCCGTCTTGCTCAGTACCGGCATGCCCAGCTTGTCGTAAAGGATCGAGCCCAGCTGCTTGGGCGAGCCGAGGTTGAATTCCTCACCGGCCAGCTCATAGGCGCGCTGTTCAAGTTCGGCCATCTTCACACCCAGCTCACCACTTTGTACCTGCAGCAGTGCGGCATCGACCAACGCCCCCTGGCGCTCGATCTTGGCCAGCACCGGCACCAGCGGCATTTCGATGTCCATCAGCACCGGCTGCACACTCGGCGTCTGCGCCAGACGCGCTTGCAGTGCGTGATGCAGGCGCAGGGTGATGTCGGCATCTTCGGCGGCATAGGGGCCGGCCTTGTCCAGGTGGATCTGGTTGAAGGTGAGCTGCTTGGCACCTTTGCCGGCGATGTCCTCGAAGGCGATGGTGGTGTGATCGAGGTACTTCTGCGCCAGGCTGTCCATGTCGTGGCGGGTAGCCGTGGAGTTCAGCACATACGACTCGAGCATGGTGTCGTAGGCCACGCCGCGCATCTCGATGGCAGGCGAGCCGTTAGCCAGAATGTTGATGTCGTACTTGGCGTTCTGCCCGACCTTGGCCTTGGCCGGGTCTTCCAGCAACGGCTTCAGGGCCAGCAGCACGGCCTCGCGGTCCAGCTGGGCCGGCGCGCCTTCGTAATCGTGGGTCAAGGGCACATAGGCTGCTTCATGTGGCTCGACGGCGAACGACAGGCCAACCAGCTGCGCCTGCTGGGCGTCCAGGCCGGTGGTCTCGGTGTCGAAGGCAAACAGCGGCGCCTGGCGCAGCTTTTCCAGCCAGGCATCGAAACGGGCCTGGTCGAGGATGGTTTCGTACTTGGGTTCGGCCTTGGCGGCTGGCACCTCGACCGGTGCCACGTCATCACCGGCCTTGGCCGCGTCACGCTGCACCTCGGCGACCCAGCTCTTGAACTCCATCTCGGTGTACAGCGCCAGCAGCGCTTCACGGTCCGGCTCGCCACACACCAGTGCATCCACTTCGACATCCAGCGGCACGTCGACCTTGATGGTGGCCAGCTCATAGGACAGAAACGCCGCATCGCGGTGCTCTTCCAGCTTGGTCGGCAAGGTCTTGGCGCCCCGAATGGCCAGCGCCGGCACCTTGTCCAGGTTGGCGTACAAGTCGCTGAGGCCACCACCGATGCCGGTCAGCAGGCCCACGGCGGTCTTTTCGCCCACGCCCGGCACGCCGGGAATGTTGTCGACCTTGTCGCCCATCAGGGCCAGGAAGTCGATGATATGTTCCGGGCCGACGCCAAATTTCTCGTGCACGCCAGCCACGTCCAGCACACTTCCGGTCATGGTGTTGACCAAGGTAATGTGCCCGTCCACCAGCTGTGCCATGTCCTTGTCACCGGTCGAGATGATCACCGGGCGCCCTTGTGCGGCGCTGCTGCGGGCCAGGGTGCCGATGACGTCGTCAGCCTCGACACCCTCGACGCACAGCAACGGGTAGCCCAGCGCCTTCACGCTGGCATGCAGCGGCTCGACCTGCACCCGAAGGTCGTCCGGCATGCTGGGGCGGTTGGCCTTGTACTCGGCGAACATGGCATCGCGGAAAGTGCCGCCTTTGGCGTCGAACACCACCGCGAACAGGCTGTCGGGGTATTGCCTGCGCAGGCTCTTGAGCATGTTCAGCACACCCTTCACCGCACCGGTCGGCATGCCCTTGGACGTGGTCAGCGGCGGCAGCGCGTGGAAGGCGCGGTACAGGTAGGAGGAACCGTCCACCAGGACGAGGGGCGCTTGGCTCATGAGCAGAATCAACCTTTTCGACGGGTCCGGCGCTAGAATAGCCAGAATCATTGACGACAAAGGGACTAGGTTATCATGCGTACACTCAATCGCCTGTTACTGCTCGGCCTGTTGGCAACCATGCCTGTCGTTACCCTGGCGGCGGACGACGCCCCCTCGGCCGATCCCGAGGTGACCATTCGCACGGAAGGCGACAAAACCATCCAGGAATACCGGCAGAACGGCTTCCTGTATGCGATCAAGATCACGCCGAAAAACGGCAAGCCTTATTTCCTGGTACGCGCCGATGGCTCTGATGGCAATTTCATTCGTTCCGACCAGCCGGACATGCTGATTCCGTCCTGGAAGATCTTCGAGTGGTAATCTGACGCGCACCGTTCACATCAACCCGGCACTTCCCGGCGGAAGTGCCCGTATGGGCAATTTTTCATCATGTCAGTCTTCACCCCCGTGACCCGGCCTGAGCTGGAAACCTTTCTGGCGCCGTACGAGCTGGGCCGTCTGCTCGACTTCCAGGGCATTGCCGCCGGCACCGAGAACAGCAATTTCTTCGTCAGCCTCGAACAGGGGGAGTTCGTCCTGACGCTGATCGAGCGTGGGCCGAGCGAAGACATGCCGTTCTTCATCGAGCTGCTCGACACCCTGCACGCTGCCGACATGCCGGTGCCCTATGCCCTTCGTGACCGCGACGGCAACGGCCTGCGCGAACTGTGTGGCAAGCCTGCGCTGTTGCAGCCACGGTTGTCGGGCAAGCACATCAAGGCGCCGAACAACCAGCACTGCGCCCAGGTAGGCGAACTGCTGGCGCATATTCACCTGGCCACCCGCGAGCACATCATCGAGCGCCGCACCGACCGGGGCCTGGACTGGATGCTGGCCTCGGGTGCCGAGCTGCTGCCACGCCTGACTGCCCAACAAGCCGCACTGCTGCAGCCGGCACTGGATGAGATAACCGCGCACAAGGCGCAGATCCTGGCCTTGCCACGGGCCAACCTGCATGCCGACCTGTTCCGCGACAACGTGATGTTCGAAGGCACCCACCTGACCGGTGTGATCGACTTCTACAACGCCTGCTCCGGCCCGATGCTGTATGACATCGCCATTACCGTGAACGACTGGTGCCTGGATGAACACGGCGCGATCGATGTGCCACGCGCACAGGCGCTGCTGGCGGCCTATGCGGCGCTGCGGCCGTTCACGGCGGCCGAGGCCGAGCTGTGGCCGGAGATGTTGCGGGTAGGGTGTGTGCGCTTCTGGCTGTCGCGCTTGATTGCGGCGGAATCGTTTGCCGGGATGGATGTGATGATCCATGACCCGAGCGAGTTCGAGGTGCGTCTGGCGCAGCGCCAGCAGGTGGCTTTGCACCTGCCGTTCGCTCTCTAGACCGCGTCTGCTTCTTCGCGAGCTTGCTCGCGAAGGGCCGGAACAGGCTTACAACTGCTCCAGACACCCAGCCAGGTCACCACCCAGCTTCTCCAGCAAGCGCTCATAGCCCTTGCCATCCACCGGGTCTGTCCCGCCCAGCGCATCCAGCTCGGCCAGGCGTACCGGCAACCCGGCGGTCAGGGTCTCGGCCAGCCGCGGCCGCAGCGGCGGTTCGCTGAACACACAAGTTTTACCCACTTCCTGCAAGCGCTTACGCATAGCAGCAACATGTTGCGCGCCCGGCTGTACCTCGGAGGCCACGCTGAACACGCCCGTGTGTTTCAGGCCGTACTCGGCCTCGAAGTAGTCGAACGCTTCGTGGAAAACGAAGTACGGTTTGTCGGTGATACCCGCCACACGGGCCTTGATACGACCATCCAGCGCATCCAGGCGCTCATCGAACGCCTTGAGGTTACTCTGATAGCGGGCAGCGTTGGCCGGGTCTACCTGAGCCAGGTCCGCAGCCATTTTCGCCGCGATTACCCGCGCATTGACCGACGACAGCCACAAATGTGCATCGAGACTACCTGGGCGGTGATCGTGGTCATGATCGTCGTGATCCTCTTCCTCATGGGAGTGGCTGTCCTCGCCAAAATGACGCAACTTCATGCCCGTCAGCGACTGCACCGCCACCGTGGGCTTGCTGCGGCTGCCCAGCACCCGCGGCAGGAAGTTCTCCATGTCCGGGCCGACCCAGTACAGCAGGTCGGCATCGCCTACCCGCCGCACATCGGAAGGGCGCAGCGCGTAGTGGTGGGGTGAAGCGCCTGGCGGCAACAGCACATCAGGGCTGCCAACGCCATCCTGCACAGCGGCGGCAATCTGCTGCAGGGGCTTGATACTGGTGAGCACACGCACATCGGCCTGAGCGGAAAATGCGATGAAAGCGACAAACAGAGCTAGGAATCGGGACACGGTGGATACTCGAGTCGTCAGAAACAGGTAACATAATAACGTCTCCATCCAGAACCGTCGCTGCCCATGTCCATCACGCCGCTGGCCAACCGTCCTCACGATCACTCCCATTGCGTACACAGCGCACTGGCTGAAGCCGACGCCTTGTGCACCCGCCAGGGCCTGCGCCTGACCGCGCTGCGCCGCCGTGTGCTGGAGCTAGTGTGGCAAAGCCACAAGCCGCTGGGCGCCTACGACATCCTCGCCGTGCTCAGCGAGCAGGACGGCCGCCGCGCCGCCCCGCCTACGGTATACCGCGCGCTGGACTTCCTGCTGGAAAACGGCCTGGTGCACCGCATCGCCTCGCTCAACGCCTTCATCGGCTGCAGCCACCCCGAGCACGTGCACCAGGGCCAGTTCCTGATCTGCCGGGCCTGCCATGTGGCCATCGAGCTGGAGCAAAGCAGCATCAGCGAAGCCATCATCAACAGCGCCAAGGGCGTGGGCTTCACGGTCGAGACCCAGACCGTGGAAGTGGTCGGCCTGTGCGGCAATTGCCGGAGCGCGGCATGAGCGATGCGCTGATCCGCCTGGAACAGGTGGGCGTTACCTTTGGCGGCGAGGCAGTGCTCGACAGCATCGACCTGTCGGTCGCACCGGGCCAGATCGTCACCCTGATCGGCCCCAACGGGGCGGGCAAAACCACCCTGGTGCGCGCCGTGCTAGGGTTGCTCAAGCCGCACCGCGGCAAGGTATGGCGCAAGCCGAAACTGCGCATTGGCTACATGCCGCAGAAGATCCAGGTCGACGCCACGCTACCGCTGTCGGTGCTGCGCTTCCTGCGCCTGGTGCCCGGCGTAGACCGCGCGGCAGCCTTGTCGGCGTTGCAGGAAGTGGGCGCGGAGCAGGTCATCGACAGCCCGATCCAGACCATTTCCGGTGGCGAGATGCAGCGCGTGCTGCTGGCCCGTGCTTTGCTGCGCGAACCTCAATTACTGGTACTCGACGAGCCGGTGCAGGGCGTGGACGTGGTCGGCCAGACCGAGCTGTACAACCTCATCACCCGCCTGCGCGACCGCCACGGCTGCGGCGTGCTGATGGTGTCCCACGACCTGCACCTGGTGATGAGCGCCACCGACCAGGTGGTGTGCCTGAACCGCCATGTGTGCTGCTCGGGCCACCCGGAGCAAGTCAGCAACGACCCGGCCTTCGTCGAACTGTTCGGCCAGAACGCCCCGAGCCTGGCCGTTTACCACCACCATCACGACCACAGCCACGACCTGCACGGCTCGGTCGTCGCCCCCGGCACCCATGTTCACGGAGAGCACTGCAAGCATGGCTGATTTTCTTCTTTACGCCTTGCTTGCGGGATTGTCCCTGGCAGTAGTTGCGGGCCCACTCGGTTCTTTCGTGGTGTGGCGGCGCATGGCGTATTTTGGCGATACCCTGTCCCACGCCGCGTTGCTGGGCGTGGCAATGGGTTTCGTGCTGGACGTGAGCCCAGCCTTGGCGGTAACCGTCGGCTGCCTGCTGCTGGCGATCCTGCTGGTGACCCTGCAGCAACGCCAACCGCTGGCCTCCGACACCCTGCTCGGCATCCTCGCCCCCAGCACCCTGTCGCTGGGCCTGGTGGTACTGAGCTTCATGCACGATGTGCGCATCGACCTGATGGCCTACCTGTTCGGCGACTTGCTGGCCATCAGCAGCACAGACCTGGCCTGGATTCTCGGCGGCAGTGCGCTGGTCCTGCTACTGCTCGCCGTGCTGTGGCGGCCGCTGCTGGCGGTCACCGTGCACGAGGAACTGGCCATGGTCGAAGGCCTGCCCGTTGCCGGCCTGCGCATGGCATTGATGCTGCTGATCGCAGTGGTCATTGCCGTGGCCATGAAGATCGTCGGCGTGTTGCTGATCACTTCGCTGCTGATCATCCCCGCCGCTGCGGCGCAACGTCACGCCCGCTCCCCCGAGCAGATGGCCCTGGGCGCCAGCCTACTGGGCGTCACCGCCGTCTGCGGTGGCCTGGCCATGTCCTGGTTCAAGGATACCCCCGCCGGCCCGTCGATCGTGGTCTGCGCGGCGGTGCTATTCTTGCTGAGCCTGGCCCTGCCAAAACGCTGAAAGACAGGGCGTGTGATGGCACGCCTTGCAACCTTTTGCCGGGTAAAGGGTTTGTAAGACCTGTTTTCGAGCGTGCGCACCTGGGTGTAGACTTGCTCGCTTTTTGCGCAAATAGAGAGTCGCAGGAATGAAGCCGTTCGCCTCCCGTTATCTGCTTGTTGCCGCGTTTTCCCTGTTCCTGGCTGCCTGCTCCAGCGCGCCGGTCGAACAGGCCGCGGTACCTGCCCAAGCCGATGCATGGCAGCAGTTGCAACAAAACATCGCCAGCAATGAGCTGGCCACCGCCGAAGACCAGCTGGCAGCCCTGCAGGCCCAGTCGCCTGATGACGCGCGCCTGGAGCAATACCAGCGTCAGCTGGCCGAAGCCTATCTGCAACGCAGCCAAATCGTCCTGCAAAAGGGCGATGTGAACGCAGCAGCTACCGCCCTGGCTCGCGCCCGCGCATTGATGCCACAAGCCCCGGCAGTAACCGGTGGCGACCCACTGTCCCAGGCACGCAAGGCCGAACTGGAGAAGGCAGAGGCTGCCTTGAAAGCCGCCGAAGCCAGGCCCAAGGCACGCATCATCGACCCGACAGCGCCAAGCACGGTGGTGGCCTTGAAGACCACCGATAGCCGGGCCATGCGCCGCCAACTCGATGACATTGCGGCCGATGTTGTGAGCTATGACTGCGAGGTGGTGTTCCAGGTACCGCGCACCGGCGACGCGCCGTGGCTGAAGACCTTGCTGGAGAAGCGCGTGCGCAAGATCGACAGCGAGTACGAGCTGAAGCAGAAACATGAAATCCAGCGTTCGCTGCCGGCCCAAGTGGTATTGGTACCGCACCAGCAGTAAAAAACTTCGCGGGTAAACCCGCTCCTACAGGGTTAGCGTTATCCCTGTAGGAGCGGGTTTACCCGCGAAAGGGCCCTATCAGGCAGGAATAGATTCCGCAGCTGCCTCCCGCTCCCAGACCCGATGCCCCTCAACGGCTTTGACAAAGGCATCCACGGCTTTCTGGTCATCCCCCAGCAGCAACCCCTTGTCCTCCTTGAGCCCCAGACCAGTCGCCAGCTCTTTGGTCAACACCAGCGCCTTCAGGTGCTTGTAGCCTTCCAGCAAGAAGTGCTTGGCAAGCCCGCTAGCTGCCAAGGCATCCGTCGAAGCCTTACCTGATGGCACGACAATCCCGTCGAACATGATCGATGGCATCCCCTCCATCGATGCATCCACCGGCAGTTGCTTGCCATCCGTCGCCGTTACCGGCGCCGAGGTCGGCCCCAACAGCATCGGCCGGGCACTGCGCGCCTCCAGGGCTTTGACCAATTTGTCCACGCTTGCAGCGTCCACGCCATTAGCCACCAGCACGGCAATCTTGCGCCCCTTGATACCCACTGAACCTGGGTGGTTCATCTGGCTCAAGGCCGGTGATTGCGCCAGCTGGCTGCCCTTCACCTGCACCGTACCCGCTTTCGGCGCAGGCAGGCCCAGGTTCGCTGCAACCGCCGCCGCCAGCTTCAAATCGATATTGGCGAGAATTTCATTCACTTCCCGGGCGCGGATATGTTCGCGCTCCACTTTGCCCAACTCGAAGCTGTAAGCCTTGATGATGTGCTGCTGCTCGGTCGGGCTCATGCTCTGGAAGAACAACCGGGCTTGCGAGAAGTGATCACCGAACGACTCGCTGCGCTGACGGATCTTGTGCGCATCGATACGCTCCTGGTAGCTCTCGAAACCCCCGTCCTGCGCCGCTGCCGGGGTTTCCTTTGGCCAACCACCGTCGATCGAGTTTGGCTCGTAGGACGCCCGCCCCTTGTGCACGACATGCTGGTGCAGGGCATCACGCTGGTTGTTGTGGTTAGGCGCTACCGGGCGGTTGATCGGGATCTGATGGAAGTTCGGCCCGCCCAGGCGGCTGATCTGGGTATCGGTGTACGAGAACAGCCGGCCCTGTAGCAATGGGTCATTGGTAAAGTCGATTCCCGGCACGATATGGCCTGGGCAGAACGCCACCTGTTCGACCTCGGCAAAGAAATTGTCCGGGTTACGGTTCAGCACCATCTTGCCCAAGGGCGTTACGGGCACCAGCTCTTCCGGGATGATCTTGGTAGGGTCCAACAAGTCGAAGTCAAACTTGTGCTCGTCGGCCTCCGGCACGATCTGCACGCCGAGTTCCCATTCCGGATAATCGCCGGTCTCGATCGCCTCCCACAAGTCACGGCGCTGGAAGTCAGTGTCCTTGCCCGCCAGTTTCTGCGCCTCGTCCCACAGCAGCGAATGCACGCCCTGGCGCGGCTTCCAGTGGAACTTGACGAAACTGGCCACGCCCTCGGCGTTGATCAGCCGGAAGGTATGCACCCCAAAGCCTTCCATCATGCGCAAGCTGCGCGGGATAGCCCGGTCTGACATGGCCCACATCACCATGTGGGCCGATTCCGGCACCAGTGAAACGAAATCCCAGAACGTATCGTGGGCCGAGCCACCGGTAGGAATCTCGTTATGCGGTTCGGGTTTGACCGCATGCACAAAATCGGGGAACTTGATGGCATCCTGGATGAAGAACACCGGCATGTTGTTGCCGACCAGGTCGAAATTGCCCTCGTCGGTATAGAACTTGACCGCGAAGCCGCGCACATCACGCACGGTATCCCCCGAACCACGGGGCCCCTGCACGGTGGAAAAGCGTACAAACACGGGTGTGATCTTGTCGGGGTCTTGCAGGAAACCGGCTTTGGTCAGATCCGCATGCTTGCCATAACTCTGGAAGTAGCCGTGCGCCCCGGTACCACGGGCATGCACGATGCGCTCCGGAATGCGCTCATGGTCGAAGTGGGTGATCTTCTCGCGCATGATGAAGTCTTCGAGCAGCGAAGGCCCGCGTGCGCCAGCCTTGAGGCTGTTCTGGTTGTCGGCAATCTTCACCCCCTGATTGGTGCGCAGGGCCTGGCCGGTAGCGTCGCTGCGGAAGGTTTCCAGGCTCTGCAACTTGGCATTGGTATTGGCCCGGTCCGGGGTCTGGGTGCCAGCGGCTTCACTCTGCTTGGGCGCGTCCGTTTTCTTGCTGGGCATGGTCGGCTCTCCTCATCAGTCTTCAGGCGTGCCCGTTGCGGGCGTGTTCAACTAGTGACTGGCAGGCTTTGCCGAGCGTTCAATCAGGATTACCGGTTGTCGCGATATGCCCGATGGATTGGTGCATTACGAAATAAATGCTAAGAACAGCTATGGGAAAAGGCTAAAATGCGCGACCCCAGCTAACCGCTGACCCAAATTTCATGCGCCCCACAAGGTTCGCTACGTGATCGAGTTCCAACAGGTACATAAAACCTACCGCGTTGCCGGTAGGGAAATCCCCGCACTGAATCCGACCAGCCTGACCATCGAAGATGGCCAGGTGTTCGGCCTGATCGGCCATTCCGGCGCTGGCAAAAGCACCATGCTGCGCCTGATCAACCGCCTGGAAGAACCTTCCGGCGGCAAGATCATCGTCGACGGCGAAGACGTCACCGCGTTCAACGCCAGCCAGCTGCGCGGCTTCCGCCAGCAGGTCGGGATGATTTTCCAGCACTTCAACCTGCTGGCCTCCAAGACGGTCGCCGACAACGTCGCCCTGCCACTGACCCTGGCCGGCGAGCTGTCGCGCAGCGCAATCGACAAACGCGTGACCGAGCTGCTGGCCCGTGTCGGCCTGCAAGACCACGCCAAAAAGTACCCGGCGCAGTTGTCTGGCGGCCAGAAGCAGCGTGTCGGCATCGCCCGCGCCCTGTCCACCAACCCGAAGATCCTGCTGTGCGACGAGGCCACCAGTGCCCTCGACCCGCAAACCACGGCCTCGGTCCTGCAATTGCTGGCCGAGATCAACCGTGAGCTGAAGCTGACCATCGTGCTGATCACCCATGAAATGGACGTGATCCGCCGTGTCTGCGACCGCGTGGCAGTGATGGACGCCGGCCAGATCGTCGAGCAAGGCTCGGTGGCCGATGTGTTCCTGCACCCGCAGCACCCCACCACCAAGCGCTTTGTCCAGGAAGACGAGCAAGTCGACGAAGGCGAGCAGCGCGACGACTTCGCTCACGTACCGGGCCGCATCGTGCGCCTGACCTTCCAGGGCGACGCCACCTACGCGCCGCTGCTGGGCACCGTAGCCCGCGAAACCGGTGTGGACTACAGCATCCTCGCCGGGCGTATCGACCGCATCAAGGATGTCCCCTATGGCCAGCTCACCCTCGCCCTGATCGGCGGTGACATGGAAGCGGCATTCGCCCGCTTCAAGGCAGCTGACGTACATATGGAGGTACTGCGTTGATGGACGCCCTGAATTTCTTTGCCAACGTCGACTGGGCCGAAATCTGGCTGGCCACCGTCGATACCATGATCATGCTGTTCGGCTCGCTGTTCTTCACCGTGCTGCTGGGCCTCCCGCTGGGCGTGCTGCTGTTCCTCTGCGGGCCTAAGCAGATGTTCGAGCAAAAGGGCGTGTATGCATTGCTGTCGCTGGTGGTGAACATCCTGCGTTCGCTGCCGTTCATCATCCTGCTGATCGTGATGATCCCGTTCACCGTGCTGATCACCGGCACCTCGCTGGGCGTTGCCGGCGCCATTCCGCCGCTGGTGGTAGGTGCCACGCCGTTCTTCGCGCGCCTGGTGGAAACCGCCCTGCGTGAAGTGGACCGCGGCATCATCGAGGCTACCCAGTCGATGGGCGCCACTACCCGCCAGATCATCACCAGCGCGCTGCTGCCCGAGGCCCGCCCGGGCATCTTCGCGGCCATCACCGTCACCGCCATCACCCTGGTGTCGTACACCGCCATGGCCGGTGTGGTCGGTGCCGGTGGCCTGGGCGACCTGGCCATCCGCTTCGGTTACCAGCGCTTCCAGACCGATGTAATGGTGGTGACCGTGGTACTGCTGCTGGTACTGGTTCAAGTACTGCAGAGCGTGGGCGACAAACTGGTCGTGCATTTTTCCCGTAAGTAACCCCAATGGGGTCGGCCCGGCCGACCCGTTCGGGGGCCGTCGCGGCCCTCACAAGGAGTGATTGATGAAGAAGCTGCTTGCTGTTGCTGCCGCTGTCGCGGCCTTCTCGGCCCACGCCGATACCCTGACCGTTGCCGCCACACCGGTGCCGCACGCCGAGATCCTCAACTTCGTCAAACCACAGCTGGCGAAAGAGGGCGTGGAGCTGAAGGTGAAGGAGTTCACCGACTACATCCAGCCGAACGTGCAGGTGGCCGAAAAGCGCCTGGACGCCAACTTCTTCCAGCACCAGCCGTACCTGGATGAGTTCAACAAGGCCAAGGGTACCCAACTGGTGAGCGTAGCCGGCGTGCACATCGAGCCGCTGGGCGTGTACTCGACCAAGATCAAGAAGCTGGACGAGCTGTCTTCCGGCGCCACCGTGGTCATCCCCAATGACGCCACCAACGGCGGCCGCGCCCTGTTGCTGCTGGACAAGGCCGGTGTGATCAAGCTGAAGGACAACAAGAACATCCTGTCCACCGTGAAGGATGTGGCCGAGAACCCGAAAAGCATCAAGTTCCGTGAGCTGGAAGCGGCCACCATCCCGCGCGTGCTGACCCAGGTCGATGCCGCCCTGATCAACACCAACTACGCGCTGGAAGCCAAGCTGAACCCGGAGAAGGACGCGCTGGCCATCGAAGGCAGCGACTCGCCTTACGTGAATATCCTGGTTGCCCGCCCGGACAACAAGGACTCGGAAGACATGAAGAAGCTGGCAGCTGCGCTGCACTCGCCTGAGGTGAAGCAGTTCATCGTCGAGAAGTACAAGGGCGCTGTGGTTCCGGCGTTCTAAGCCGAACATCGCGCTGGATTCCTCGCGGGTAAAACCGCTCCTACACAAATCGTTGTAGGAGCGGGTTTACCCGCGAAGCTTTTGGGGCCCACTCAATCCCGCTTCACAAGCCCGGGCAACTGCGCCACCAGCTTCTGGTTGTTGAACGGCGCACGAATGAACCCGCGCTGACGCCCATCCGGCCCCACAACCGCCAGGTTACCGCTGTGATCCACGGTATACCCCGGCTTGCTGGTATCCGCCGGAATGAATGGAATGCTCAAGGCATTGGCCAACTTCTGGGTATCCTCGATCGACCCGGCCACGCCGACAAAATCCTTGTCGAAATAGCCCAGGTACTGCTTCAGCTGGTTCGGCGTGTCGCGGTTCGGGTCCACACTCACCAATACCACCTGCAGCCGGTCAACGGCTTCCTTGGGCAGCTCGCTCTTCACCTGGCGCAACTGGGCCAAGGTAGTCGGGCAGATGTCCGGGCAGTAGGTGTAGCCGAAGAACAGCAGCGACCATTTGCCCTTCAGGTCATCCAGTTGCACTGGCTGGCCATCCTGGTTGGTCATGGTCACATCCGCCACGGTACGGCTCTGCGGCAGCAGGATGATGCCGGCGTCGATCAGCTCGGTAGGGTTGGGCTGGTCGCGGCCATTGAGCACCTTGTTGACGGTCAGGCCCATGATCAGCGCGACCAGGGCAACGAGGATGAAGACGGTTTTCTGGGTTCGGGTCATAGGTTCAGCAACAGGTAGTGGTCGAGGAGCAACGCGATGAACAGCACGAACAGGTAGCCGATAGAGTACTTGAAGGTGCCGATCGCCGCGTGCGGCCGGCTGCCACGGTACAACACCCAGGCCCATTGCAGGAAGCGCAGGCCCAGTGCCAGGGCACAGGCCAGGTACAGCGGGCCGCTCATGTGGATGGCATACGGCAACAGGCTGACCGCCAGCAATACCAGGGTATACAGCAGGATATGCAACTTGGTGTAGCGCTCGCCGTGGGTCACCGGCAGCATCGGGATATCGGCTTTGGCGTATTCTTCCTTGCGGTGGATGGCCAAGGCCCAGAAGTGCGGTGGCGTCCAGGCGAAGATGATCAGCACCAGCAGCAAGGGTTCGGCGCTGACATGGCCGCTCACGGCCACCCAGCCGAGCAGCGGCGGGGCGGCGCCGGCCAAGCCACCGATAACGATGTTCTGTGGCGTGGCACGCTTGAGAAAGCCGGTATAGAGCACCGCATAGCCGAGCAAGGACGCCAGGGTAAGCCAGGCGGTCAGGGCGTTGGTGAACACCAGCAGCAGCGCCATGCCCAGCAGTGCCAGCGCCAAGGCGAACGACAGTGCGGGCAGTGGCTCGACCCGGCCCTGGGCCAGCGGCCGCTTGTGGGTGCGGGCCATCAGCGCATCGATGCGCCGATCCACCACATGGTTGACCACCGCTGCACCACCTGCACACAAGCCGATGCCCAGGTTGCCGAACAGCAGCACGCTCCAGCTCACGCCCGCGCGGGTGGCTAGGAACATGCCAGCCAGCGAGGTAATCAGCATCAGCACCACCACCTTGGGCTTGGTCAGCTCCAGGTAATCGCGCCAGCTGGCCCGCCGTGCGCTCAGAAGCGTCGCCACGAATCATTCCTCATGTGATGGGAAGTGCCCACGCCGGCCACCGGCCGCAGGCGCCAGCCGTGGCCGACACCCACGCGCACCTTGTCGACCACGCGAATGCGGTAATTCACCAGCACCATGCTCAACAGCAAGAGCGCCCCACCCGCGTTGTGTGCCACGGCCACCGCCAGCGGCAGGTGGAACAACACGTTGCTGATGCCCAGGCCCACTTGCAAGGCCAGCGCCAGCAGCACCAGCCGCGCCAGGCCGGGAAGGCCACAGCGGTACAGCTTCCAGCTCAGCATCAAAAGCACGCAAGTCACCAACAATGCCCCCAGCCGGTGGCTGATGTGGATGGCCGTGCGTGCATCACTGTCCAGTTGCCCGCCCAGGTAGTTGGGGCCCACATGCTGGGTCAGGTGAAAGCCGTTGCTGAAGTCCGCCGCCGGCCACCACTGGCCATGACAAGTGGGCAGGTCAATGCAGGCGACCGCTGCGTAGTTGGCACTGACCCAACCGCCCAAGGCGATCTGGCCGATCACTACCAGCAGGGCCAATGCAGCGATCCGGCGCAAGCTCAACGGCAACTTGGGCAATGGCGCAAAAGCCCGGGATAGACGCAGGGATAGCAGGAACAGCAGGCTCAACGTGGTGAACCCGCCGAGCAAGTGCGCGGTGACCACCTGTGGCCACAGCTTCAGGGTAACCGTCCACATGCCGAAAGCCGCCTGGGCAAGCACCACACCCAATAGCAACACAGGCAAGCGATAGGGCTGGCCATCGCGGGCATGCCGGCGCACCGCCTGGAAGGCGAGCAGGGCAATCACCACGGCCAGCGTGCCGGCGAAGTAGCGGTGGACCATCTCGGCCCAGCCCTTGGCCTCTTCCACGGGGTGATCAGGGAAGTGCAACTCGGCATGGGCCAACTGGGCCTCGCTCTTGGGCACGCTGATGAAGCCGTAGCAACCCGGCCAGTCCGGGCAGCCCAGGCCAGCGTGGGTCAGGCGGGTATAGGCGCCGAGCAGGACGACCAGCAGTGCCAGAAGGGTGGCGAATACAGCCAAGCGGAATCCAGGTCTGGCCATGGCAGGCTCCTAGCCGATGTTGGACAGCTTGAGCAGGTGGCGCAGGTCGTCCAGCACATGCTTGCCGTTGACCTTGCCGTCGTAGCGCAGCACCAGGTTGCCGTGCGGGTCGACGATCCACAGCTGCGGGCCAGGCTCGCCAACCTTCTGCGAGTAGTGCCGGGCATCCAGCGGGTAACGTTGCAGTTGCGGGTACTCACGGCCAAGCAGCGCCTGGTAGTCGGCGCTCAGCGGCTGGGCGGCGGCCAACGCATGGCTGGCGCGGCTGGCATCGCGGCCCAGGCCGACCTGGATCTGCCGGGCCAGGTACACCAGGCGCTGGCAGTCTTCGGCGCAGGCCTCGGGCGCGCTGACCAGCAGCTGCCAGCGCTCGTCTTCACCTGCCACGCCGATATCGGCACGGCTTTCACCATTGCCGATCATGGCGCCGTGGTAGCTGCGGCCTTCCGGTACCCAGAACTTGAGCTTGTACATGCTGGTGGCCAGAATCATCGGCCCGAGCACCACCAGCAAAATCAGCAATAGCTGCAAACGCCCGCGGGCTCTGGGTTTGCCACGTTCAGGCACGTCCAGTGGAGTGGCGGTGGCCATGGCGTTTCTCCTTGTTGTGGTGCCAGCCGAAGTAGAGGTAAAGCAGAACCAGCGCAGTCGCCAGGGCAAACCACTGCACGGCGTACCCCAGGTGTTTTTCCGGGCCCATGGCAACCACCGGCCATTCCAGCCGGTAGGTTGCCGGGCCGGGCTCCAGGCGCAACTCATGGGCATAGCCTTCGCGGCCTAGCTGTGGCCATAGCTGCGCGGCATCAACGGCAGTAAGCAGATGGGGCCATTGGCTACCTTCAGGGTCGGGATGCAGCTGAAACGTGCTGCCGGGTGATACGTAGACTGAAGCGTCCAGTGCCAAGGCGTTGGAGGGGGTATCGAAATGCACCGGCACGCGACGGTCTGGCCATGGCAGCCAGCCGCGATTGACCAACAGCCACAGGCCGCTGGGCTGGTCATGGAAGGGTTGCAGCAGTTCGACACCGGCCTGGCCGTCGCGCATGCGGTTGTCCAGCAGCAGGCTGTGTTCGGCGTCGAAGCGGCCAAAGAGGTGCACGCGGCGGAAGGCGTTGTCTTCGTTCGATGCCAGCTGAGCCGTGGCGATTGGCGCGTCGACCCGCCGCTCGGCATAGGTGGCCAGCAGCACGCGCTTTTCCTCGGCGCGGCCCAGTTGCCAGCAGCCAAGCGCAATCAGGCCCGGCAGCAGCGCAAGCACCACCAGGGTCGGTACCCAACCTGGGCGAAACGGCCTCACGGGCGCCTCGCTATACTTATCCACATCACCGCATCCCCCCGGAGTAGCGCCATGCTCAAGGCCGCGATTGTCCTGATGCTGTTGGCCACGATTGCCAGCCTGTTCAGTGGCCTGGTGTTTCTGGTCAAGGACGATGAAAACTCGACCCGTTTGCTGAAAGCGCTGACCGTGCGGGTGACCCTGGCGGCCCTGACCATCGGCCTAGTGGCCTGGGGCTTTATCAGTGGTCAGCTGGTTTCACATGCTCCCTTCTGACATTCACATCTAACCCTGTGGGAGCCACTGTCTTGCACAAACCTAAAAGCTGACGCTCCCACAGGGTTCTCTATTCGCCTTCAAAGCACATATACAAAGATGAACAACCCCACCCACACCACATCGACGAAGTGCCAGTACCAACTGGCCGCCTCGAAGCCGAAGTGTTTATCCGGGTTGAAATGCCCACGCAAAATGCGCACGAACATCACGATCAGGATGATCGTGCCCAACGTCACGTGGGCGCCGTGGAAGCCGGTCAGCATGAAGAACGTCGCCCCGTAGATCCCCGAACCCAGCGTCAGCCCCAGCTTGGTATAGGCCTCGTGGTACTCGTAGGCCTGCAACGTAATGAAGCTGATACCCAGAAGAATGGTCAGCGTCATCCAGAATTTCAGCGGCCCTCGGTGATCACGGCGCAGCGCATGGTGCGCGATGGTGATGGTCACACTGGAACTGACCAGCAGGATGGTGTTGATCAGCGGCAGGTGCCACGGGTCGATCACTTCCTTGGGCGGCGGGAACAGTTTCGGGTCGGGCGTGTGCAGCAGCGGCCAGGTGAATTCGAAGGTCGGCCACAGCATGTGCGCAACCCCTTTGGCCCCTTCGCCCCCCAGCCAAGGCCCGGCCAGCACTCGCACGTAGAACAGCGCACCGAAAAAGGCCAGGAAGAACATCACCTCGGAGAAGATGAACCAGCTCATGCCCCAGCGGAACGAGCGGTCCAGCTGCGGGCTGTACAACCCCGCGCGGCTCTCCTTCACCACAGCGCCGAACCAGCCGAACAGCATGTAGGCCAGGAACAATGCACCCACGAAGAAAATCAGCGGCCCGTGCGATTCCGGGTGGCCGGCCTTCATGTCATTGAACCAGGTGCCCAGGCCGAATACCGTGATGAACATGCCGATGGTGGCGATGATCGGCCACTTGCTCTGCGCCGGGACGTAGTAGTGCTCATGACTTGCCATTGCTGTTCTCCTTCCCTTAACGGGCGCCCTGGACGTCCTGGGCCGCAACATGCGCGACCGGCGGGTGGCGAGCGGTGATGTCGAACAAGGTGTAGGCCAGTGTCAGGTGCTTCACGCTGGCCGGCAGGTCGCGGTCGACGATGAAGCGCACCGGCATCTCGATGCGTTCGCCGGGCTGCAGCACCTGCTGGGTAAAGCAGAAGCACTCGGTCTTGTGGAAATACGCCGCGGCCTCGGCCGGGGTAATGCTGGGTATCGCCTGCGCACTCATCGGCCGGTCGGTCGGGTTGTGGGCAATGAAAATCATCTGGTTCACCGCACCCGGGTTGACCTCCAACTGGTCAGCCGTTGAGTAGAAGTCCCAGACCATGTCGCTGGCATTGGTCGACATGAACTGCACCCGCACCGAACGCGACGGGTCGCTGACCTGGCTGCCTTCGTATTGCCCGCCAGTCTTGCCGTTGATGCCAAACGCCTTGCACATCACGTCGTAGATCGGCACCAGGGCGAAGCCGAAGGCGAACATCACCACCGTCAGCATCAGCAGGCGCGTTACCAGGCGTTTGAGCGACAGGCCGTTCATGGCGGGCTTCCTATTTCACTTCCGGTGGCGTCTGGAAGGTGTGGTAGGGCGCAGGCGAGGGGATCGACCACTCCAGGCCCTCGGCACCATCCCAAGGCTTGGCCGGTGCCGGCGCGCCGCCACGGATGCACTTGATGACGATGAACAGGAAGAAGATCTGCGTGGCGCCGAACATGAAGGCCCCGATCGACGACACCATGTTGAAGTCGGCGAACTGCAGGTTGTAGTCCGGAATGCGCCGTGGCATGCCGGCCAGCCCCACGAAGTGCATCGGGAAGAAGGCCATGTTCATGCCGATGAACGATAGCCAGAAGTGCAGCTTGCCGAGGGTTTCGTCGTACATGTGGCCGGTCCATTTCGGCAGCCAGTAGTAGGCCGAGGCAAAGATGCCAAAGATCGCCCCGGGCACCAGCACGTAGTGGAAGTGTGCGACCACAAAGTAGGTGTCGTGGTACTGGAAGTCTGCCGGGGCGATGGCCAGCATCAAGCCGGAGAAGCCGCCGATGGTGAACAGGATGACGAAGGCGATGGCAAACAGCATCGGCGTCTCGAAGGTGAGCGAGCCTTCCCACATGGTGCTGACCCAGTTGAACACCTTCACCCCGGTGGGCACGGCGATCAGCATGGTGGCGTACATGAAGAACAGTTCGCCCACCACCGGGATGCCAACCACGAACATGTGGTGGGCCCAGACGATGAACGACAGGAAGGCAATCGCGCCGGTGGCGTACACCATCGAGGTGTAGCCGAACAGCGGCTTGCGCGAGAACGCCGGGATGATCGAGCTGACCGCACCGAAGGCCGGCAGGATCATGATGTACACCTCGGGGTGGCCGAAGAACCAGAACACATGCTGGAACAGCACCGGGTCACCGCCGCCAGCGGCACTGAAGAAGCTGGTGCCGAAATGGATGTCCATCAGCATCATGGTCACCACACCCGCCAGCACCGGCATCACCGCAATCAGCAGGAACGCGGTAATCAGCCAGGTCCAGACGAACAGTGGCATCTTCATCAGGGTCATGCCGGGGGCACGCAGGTTGAGGATGGTGGCGATCACGTTGATCGCGCCCATGATCGAGCTGATGCCCATCAGATGGATGGCAAAGATGAAGAAGGTGACGCTGGCCGGTGCATAGGTGGTGGACAGCGGGGCGTAGAAGGTCCAGCCAAAATTCGGCCCGCCGCCAGGGCTGAACAGGGTCGACACCAGCAACAGAAACGCCGCCGGCAACAACCAGAAGCTGAAGTTGTTCATGCGTGGCAGGGCCATGTCGGGCGCGCCGATCATCAACGGGATCATCCAGTTAGCCAGGCCGACGAAGGCCGGCATCACCGCACCGAACACCATGATCAGGCCATGCATGGTGGTCATCTGGTTGAAGAACGCCGGCTCCACGATTTGCAGCCCGGGCTGGAACAGCTCGGCGCGGATCACCATGGCGAACGAGCCGCCAAGCAGGAACATGAGGAAGGCAAACCACAGGTACATCGTGCCGATGTCTTTGTGGTTGGTGGTCAGCACCCAGCGCATCAGGCCCTTGGCCGGGCCGTGCGCATGGTCATGGCCGTGGGCTTGGTCGTCGATCACTGTGCTCATGTCCTGTCTCCTGCAACCCATTGATTGCCGCGAGTAACCCGGTTCACTTGGCTTCTGCCTGCTTCAGCGCCAGCACGTCCTTCGGCGTGACCATGTCGCCCTTGTTGTTGCCCCAGGCGTTGCGCTCGTAGGTCACCACGGCGGCAATGTCCACTTCCGAGAGCTGCTTGCCGAACGCCGCCATGGCGGTGCCTGGCTTGCCGTGGAAGACGATGCTCAAGTGGCCTTCCTTCGGCCCGGTTGCGATCTTCGAGCCCTTTAGCGCCGGGAACATCGGCGGCAGGCCCTGGCCTTCGGCCTGGTGACAGGCCACGCAAGTGGTGTGGTAGACCTTGTCGCCACGCTCTACCAGTTCTTCCAGGGTCCATTCCTTGCTGGTCAGCTCCTTGAGCTTGGCGGCTTCGGCTTTGCGCTCACCCAGCCAGGTGTCGTAGTCGGCCTTGGATTTCACCTCGACCACCACCGGCATGAAACCGTGATCCTTACCGCACAGCTCGGTGCACTGGCCACGGTAGATGCCGGGCTTTTCGATACGGGTCCAGGCTTCGTTGACGAAGCCGGGGATGGCATCGCGCTTGACCGCAAAAGCCGGCACCCACCAGGAGTGGATAACGTCGGCGGCTGTTACCAGGAAGCGCACTTTGGCACCCACCGGCAGCACCAGCGGTTGGTCGACTTCGAGCAGGTAGTGCTCGTCTTTGGGGGCCTTGTTATGAATCTGGTCAGCGGGGGTGGCCAGGTTGCTGAAGAACTCCACGTCCTGGCCCAGGTATTTGTAGTGCCACTTCCACTGGTAGCCGGTGACCTGAATGTCGATGTCCGACTCGCTGGCGTCGTAGATGTCGATCAGGGTCTTGGTGGCCGGGATGGCCATGGCCACCAGAATCAGGAAGGGCACCACGGTCCAGAGGATTTCCACCCAGGTATGCTCGTGGAAATGCGCGGCCTGCTGGCCGGTGGAACGGCGGTGGATGACCATCGACCAGAACATCGCGCCGAATACCATGATGCCGATGATCACGCAGATCCAGAAAATGGTCATGTGCAAGTCGAAGACGGCGTTGGAGACATCCGTCGCCCCCGGGTGCATGTTCACGGTCCAGGCCGCATTGGCCTGACCAAAAACCGACCACAACAGGAGGCCCATCCAGACATGTGGATGTCGCATCATTGCGGGTTCCCCTTCTAATTCTTGTTGTCCCGGAGGCGTGGCCTGCGGCAAGAGGGAACGGCGGTCAAGACTGCCTGGCTTCGACGACCGAGCCCCTGCTAAAAGCAGTCGGGCCTCATCAACGAATCACGTTCACCGGGAGTATAGACAGCGACCAATGGCACGCAATGAAGCCTGTGAAATGAACTTCACGAAATGGCCAAATTGCCTGAAAACCGCACGCTTGAGAGGGTATGGCGCAATAATGGCACCTTGATATACCTGAGAGCGCACACGTTTGCGAAATTTATAACAAATAGGTCTTAGGTATTCTGTATACCGAGCTAATTTAGTGTCTTCCGTTTGAAACGTAATGTCCCTGGAGTTGTCATGAACATCGCTGCTGTACGCGAGCAGGTAAGCCAAGCCCATCAACACGAAGGCCAGACTGGCCAATTGAAACAGCGTCTCGAGCTGCAACTGCCCCACCTGCACCCCTCGATCCAACTGCCCGAGCAGGACGCCCAGGGTACTTTGGCGCGCTTCGTCAGCGCCTACATCGACCAGGTACCGGAACTGCTGGAGGCCGCACATGCGGTTGCCCGCGAGGCCGGGATCGAGTCGCAGATCAAACCGGTACTGAAAATTGCCGAAGCCTACTTCCTGCAGCCGCCCAGTGTGATGGAAGGGCATGTGGGCCTGGACTGCCTGCTGGACGAGGCCTATCTGGCGCACCGGCTGGTGGAGGAAGTGAATGACTTGTACATCCGTCACTTCCAGCAGCCGCTGATCCCGGTCGACACCACCGTCGCCAACCTGATTGCCCACCAGTTGATCGGCGAGGAATTTGCCAACCAGCTGGATGAAGTGGTGCATCACTCGGTTGACGAAATGCTCAATGACGAGAGTTTTGCGGTGGAGTCAGTGGAGGCTTATCGCGAGAAGCTAAGCAGCCCGGCGACCGGCGAGGCGTGGAAGCGCTGGCCGTGCCTGTCTCGGCAGCTGGGTGTCGAGCTCGGCCAACCGGCCTGATTATCCTGTTCCGGCCTCTTCGCGGGCACGCCCGCTCCCACAGGTTCTGCGCTGGTTTGAGCTAAAGCGCAATCCTGTGGGAACGGGCGTGCCCGCGAAAGGGCCAGATCAGACAACTAATCCCTCGGCTCTATGCCCCAACCCCCGCAGTAGTGCGCAACCGCCCCTCGATCCGCCGCTTCAACCGTCGCTGTTCTATCAGCAACCGCGACCCATTGGCCGCATTACTGCGGTTCCAGTCCTCCAGCAGCTCAAGGCACGAATGGTCGATGTAGCTCAGGTTACCCAACGGCACATGCAACGTAGTGCCCGCCGGTACGGTATCCAGCACCTGGGTCAGCGCCGGCACCTTCAGGAACGTTGCCGCACCACTTAACCGCAGCTCCATATGCCCAGCCTTCTCCAGGCCCACCAAGTTGATCTTCAGCCGCGCCGCCTTGAACGCCAGTTTCAGCAAAGTCAGGGCAAAGCCCAGCAGCACGCCGGTCAGCAGGTCGGTAAAGATGATCGCCAGCGCTGTCGCCGCGTAGGTAAACATCGGCATGCGGCCATAACGGCCCAAACCTCGAAACGCCTTGAAATCAACCAGCTTGACCCCGGTGAACACCAGCACACCCGCCAGACTCGCCACCGGAATCTGCTGCAGCACGCAGCTCAACACCACCACGAACGCCAGTAGCCACAAGCCATGGAAGATCGCCGATGCCCGTGTCTGTGCCCCCGCCTGCACATTGGCCGAGCTGCGCACGATCACACCCGTCATCGGCAAAGCACCCAACACACCGCAGAGCATGTTGCCGATCCCCTGGGCCGACAACTCACGGTCGAAGTCCGAGCGCTGGCCGCTGTGCATGCGGTCCACCGCCGCAGCCGACAGCAGGGTTTCCGCACTGGCAATGAAGGCCAGGGCGAAGGCAGCGACCAGCAGGGTAGGGTCGGCCAGCTGCATCAGGTCATCCGGGCGGATCCAGTCGATGGCCTGGGAAAGGTCTGCCGGTACTTGCACTCGGTTGACCGGCAAGGCCAGCCACATACTGATGCCGGTCATCGCCGCAACACCCAGCAGGGCACCCGGGACGAAGCGCAGCCGCTGCGGCCGCAAGCGCTCCCAGCCCCACATGATGGCGATGGTACCCAGGCCCAGCGCACCGGCCATCCAGCCGGTACCGGCGCTTTCCTGTGGCAGGGCTGCGGCCACGGTTGCCGGGAACTCCACCAGGTTCTGCATACCGGAAGGCTGGGGCGCGGTGTCGAACATGACATGCACTTGCGACAGCACGATCAGCACGCCAATCCCCGCCAGCATGCCGTACACCACCGCTGGCGCAGTAACGCGGAACCAGCACCCCAGGCGCAGGCGCCCGGCCAGCAGCTGCAGCACCCCGGCCAACAGCAAAATCGGCCCAAGCATGGCCATGCCATGTTGGCGCACCAGCTCGAACACCAGCACTGCCAGGCCGGCAGCCGGGCCGCTGACTTGCAGCGGCGAACCGGCGAGGAAACCCACGACAATGCCGCCGATAATGCCGGTAATCAGGCCTTTGGCCGGCGGCATGCCCGAGGCGATCGCAATGCCCATACACAACGGCAAGGCCACCAGAAAGACCACCACCGACGCCAACAACTCACGCGGCAGGGCCGCTTTCAACTGTGTAATGTTCACCGTGTTTCTCCATTCTCAGTCACACGGCCATTCCCCTGGCCGTGGGCACGTTTGCCCCTGACGAGCGCGCAGGCGCGGGCCGCCAGCGAGCGTGCCGGCAGGGCAGTCAGGGAATTCAAGGCAGCAGAAGGCCGTGCCACACCCTGAAGGGTGCAGCCGGCTATCAAGGTTCTAGCGGTGGATGGGTCGCTTAGTAGCGGCCTCTCGGGGTAGCGCAGGGGACCGGCTCGCCAGCAGCCAGGGGCAGGAAGCTGTCGCTGGCGGCATCGTAAGCTTCGATCTTGCTGGTCTCGATGTCGTAGACCCAGCCATGGATGTACAGCTCACCGGCTGCCAGGCGCGAGGCAACCGAAGGGTGGGTACGCAAGTGATGCAATTGGGCGATGACGTTTTCCTTGGTCAGTACCTGCATCGTCTCGTGTTCGCTACCGCACGAGCAGTTGTTCTCGACCACGGTACGCGCCACTTCTGCATGGCGTAACCAGGCGGAAACGGTTGGCATCTTGGTCAGCGATTGCGGGTTCAGTACCGCACGCATTGCGCCGCAGTCGGAGTGGCCACACACGATGATGTGGTGCACTTTCAGTGCAAGTACGGCGTACTCGATCGCACTCGATACACCACCATTCATCTGGCCATAAGGCGGTACCACGTTACCGACGTTACGGGTCACGAACAGGTCGCCTGGCGAGCTCTGGGTGATCAGCTCGGGGACGATGCGCGAGTCGGCACAGGTGATGAACATGGCGCGTGGCGTTTGCGCGGTGGCGAGCTTCTTGAACAGCTCTTGCTGCTCGGGGAAGACGTCATGGTGAAAGCGCAGGAAGCCGTCGACGATGTGCTTCAGGGCAGCATCGGCGCTTTCCGCGGGGACCTGCGGGACGACCTTGGATGGGTCCTTGACGGGCATGATTCATCCTCTTGACGGTGTGTAGGTAAATCCATTTTACCGGTGAAAGATTCTGGCTATGCAGGGATTTAGATGACACGCACGGGCCATTGATCACAGTCGGTGTGGACTGATTTACTACGCTAGCGGGGAAAACTTAACTGAAACTTAATTCGAAGGCTCTAGAACGGGCGTTCCAGACAAGAAAGGCGGGATCTGGATAATAGCAAAAAAGCATCAGTTGCCAATATGGATTAGCAAAATTATTGGGTGTTATTAGCTGAGTTGCAGCCATCAGAACAACGCCATCTGGCCCCCCGGTGGGCAGAATGCCGAGCAATCCAGTGCCTGCGCTTCCCGCCCCTCAAAGTTCAGCCGCTTCATGGCCTTGGCAAAACGCTGGGCCAACAGCTCGGCAAACACCCCTTCACCGCGCATGCGGGTACCAAACCGGCTGTCGTACAGCTCGCCGCCCCGGCTCTGGCGGATCAGGCTCAGTACATGCGCCGCCCGTTGCGGGTAATGGTCCTGCAGCCACTGCTCGAACAGTGGCGCCACTTCCAGCGGCAGGCGCAGCATCATGTAGGCCGCGCTCTGCGCGCCGGCTTCCCTGGCAGCCTCCAACAGGCGTTCCAGTTCGCTGTCGTTGATCATCGGAATCATCGGCGAACACAACACACCCACCGGCACACCCGCTTCGCGCAATACCCGGATGGCCCTCAACCGGGCGCCGGGAGAGGCCGCGCGTGGCTCCAGCACCCGCTTGAGATCATCGTCCAGCGTGGTCAGGCTGATCATTACCCGCGCCAGGCGCTGGCGGGCCAGCTCGGCCAGCAGGTCGAGGTCACGCAACACCAGCGAACCCTTGGTGACAATGGTCACCGGATGGCGAAAACGCAACAATACCTCAAGCAGGCGCCGGGTGAGCATGTGCTCCCGCTCGATCGGTTGGTAAGGATCGGTATTGGAGCCCAGGTTGATCGGCGCGCACACGTAGCCCGGTTTGCTCAATTGTTGCGCAAGCACCTCGGCGGCGTTGGTCTTGGCAATCAGCTTGGTCTCGAAATCGAGGCCGGGGGAAAGGTCCCAATAGGCGTGCGAGGGGCGGGCATAGCAGTAGATGCAACCATGCTCGCAGCCACGGTAAGGGTTGATGGAACGATCGAAGGGCAGGTCTGGCGAGGTGTTACGACTGATCACCGACTTGGCGGTCTCGACCCGCACTTCAGTGCCTTGCGTCTGTGGCACTTCCTGGTACCAACCATCATCCACTGCCACCGAATGGCTCGGGGCAAAGCGGTTATGGGGGTTGTGCGCCGTGCCACGGCCCTTTAGCGGTGCTGGCGGAATCATGGCTCACCTCTATACTGTATCTATATACAGTATAATGCGCGCCAGAATCTTTCCAGCACCTCTGGTCTGGCTACTTCAGGCCATGCCAGCTCAGGTGCGCTGCCTGGTCAGATTGCCGACCAAGGAACACCTTGATGCCTTCGCGCAATGGGCGCGATGCGCCTGGGGATAACAGCGCAGGCCTCGAAGCGCGTGAACACGTCAAAGGCATGCACATCCGACCACAGGTAGGCGTAGTAACCCGCATCGTAACCATTCACCAGGTGGTCGAAGGATCACGGATCATGCGCTCGATCCCTTGCTCATGCGCCAGTAGCACATGGTCGAAAGCCGCACGCATGTTTTCAAGGGTGACGGAAGGGTAATCGACGGGGATGTGGCTAGCTTGCAGCAGGGGGTTGTCCATGGCGCGTCACTTTGCTCGTGGAAAGGAGCAAGAGAGCGTGCATGGCCAGCGTAGGCCAGCAGGCCTGACTATCTACCACCCGGGCCTTGCACCCGGGTGGCACCACAGCATTACTCAGCCGGTTTCTTCAGCTTCGGATTCGGGAAGAACTGCACCGTCTGTACCTTGGCCGGCGAAGCCTTCGGCGCCAGGTGATTAACCCGGGTGCCAAGCTCTTTGGGCACCGAAAGCCCCTGCTCGTTGAGGGTATCGGTGAAGCCACAGGCAACACACTCGCGGTGCGGGGTGTCGTCTTCGCTCCACATCATCAGCTTGTCAGGCTCGCTGCACGCCGGGCATACCGCCCCAGCAATGAAGCGCTTCTTGGTCTTGATCACGGCTACCTCGCTCATGCTGCAGCGCTCTCGGTGAGGCCACTGTGGCGCAGCAACGCATCGATGGAAGGCTCACGCCCACGGAAGTCGACAAACAGCTCCATTGGCTCGCGCGAACCACCACGGGCCAGGATCGCCTCACGGAACGCGCGGCCAGTTTCGGCATTCAGCACGCCTTCATCCTCGAAACGCGAGAAGGCGTCGGCCGACAGCACTTCAGCCCACTTATAGCTGTAGTAGCCGGCTGCGTAACCGCCCGCGAAAATGTGCGCAAAGCTGTTAGGGAAGCGGTTGTACGCCGGTGGGCGCATCACCGACACCTCGTCGCGCACCCCTTCGAGCACCTGCAGCACACTGCGGCCGTCGCCATGGGTGGCATGCAGTTCGAAGTCGAACAGCGAGAACTCCAGCTGGCGCACCATCATCATGCCCGACTGGAAGTTCTTCGCCGCCAGCATCTTGTCCAGCAGGTCCTGGGGCAGGGGGGCGCCGGTTTCGTAGTGGGCGGAGATCAGCGCCAGGCCTTCCGGCTCCCAGCACCAGTTTTCCATGAACTGGCTCGGCAGCTCGACCGCGTCCCAGGCCACGCCGTTGATGCCGGAGACACCGGCATGCTCGATGCGGGTCAGCATGTGGTGCAGGCCATGGCCGAACTCGTGGAACAGGGTGGTGACTTCATCGTGGGTCAGCAGTGCCGGCTTGCCGGGTGCGGCCGGAGTGAAGTTGCACACCAGGTTGGCCACCGGGCTCTGCAGCTCACCAGCGGCAGTGCGACGACGGTCACGGGCGCCGTCCATCCAGGCGCCGCCGCGCTTGTTGGCGCGGGCGTACAGGTCGAAGAAGAAGCGACCGACGTGCTGGCCGTTTTCCTTGATCTCGAACAGGCGCACATCCGGGTGCCAGCTGTCGAAGCCCTTGAGCTCCGCGATTTCGATGCCATACAGGCACTGCACGATACTGAACAGGCCGTTCAGCACCTTGTCGATCGGGAAGTAAGCACGCAGGGCTTCCTGCGACACGCTGTAGCGTTGCTCGCGCAGCTTCTCGCCAAAGTAGCCGGCGTCCCAGCTGGCCAGCTCAGGGCAGCCTTGATCGGCGGCGTAGGCCTTCAGCTGTTTCAGGTCCTGGGCGGCAAACGGCTTGGAACGCTTGGCCAGGTCACGCAGGAAGTTCAGCACCTGGTCGCTGGACTCGGCCATCTTGGTGGCCAGGCTCAGCTCGGCGTAGTTCTTGTAGCCCAGCAGCTCGGCCAGCTCCTGGCGCAGGCCGAGGATTTCCTGCATCACCGGGCCGTTGTCGAACTGGCCGGCGTTCGGGCCCTGGTCCGAGGCGCGGGTGCAGTAGGCGGCGTACAGCTCTTCGCGCAAAGCGCGGTCGCTGGCGTAGGTCATGACTGCGTAGTAGCTGGGGAATTCCAGGGTGATCAGCCAGCCGTCGAGGCCCTTGGCCTGGGCCGCGGCGGCCATCTGCGCCTTGGCCGAGTCGGTCAGGCCAGCCAGCGCGGCTTCGTCAGTGACATGCTTGGTCCAGGCCTGGGTAGCATCGAGCAGCTGGTTGGAGAAGCGGCTACCCAGCTCGCTGAGCTTGCTCTGCACTTCGGCGTAACGCTGCTGCTTGTCTGCCGGCAGGTCGATACCCGACAGGCGGAAGTCACGCAGGGCGTGCTCGAGGATAGTCTTCTGCGCCACGTCGAAGCTTGCGGCTTGCGGGCTGTCGATCAAGGCCTGGTAGGCTTCGAACAGCGCACGGTTCTGGCCCAGTTCGGTCGAGTAGGCGCTCAACGCCGGCAGGCATGACTCATAGGCCTCGCGCAGTTCAGCGCTGTTGCACACCGCATTCAGGTGGCTGACCGGGCTCCAGGCTGCGCCCAGGCGGTCGTTCAGTTCATCCATGGCCAGCACCAGGCCAGCCCAGGAGGGGTGCTTGCCCTGTTTTTCGAGGATCTCGGCAATGGCTTTACGGTTGTCGGCCAGGATCGCTTCGATCGCCGGCAACACGTGTTCGGCACGGATTTGCGAGAAGGGCGGCAGATCGTGGGATTGCAAAAGCGGGTTGTTCGCAGTCACGGTTTGGATACCTTGGCAGAAGAAACACTGCCCCATCTTAATTACAATCGACGCCGACCGCAGCAGGCAGCCTGCCTATCGGCACAGATGAGAGACGCTATCATGGCCATCCGAAGCTTCCAGCAACACACTCCGAAAGTTGGATCACGGGCCTTTATCGACCGTTCGGCGGTAGTGCTGGGCGATGTGGAGATTGGCGAAGACAGCTCGGTCTGGCCGTTGACCGTGGTGCGCGGCGACATGCACCGCATCCGCATCGGCGCACGCACCAGCGTGCAGGATGGCAGCGTGCTGCACATCACCCATGCCGGCCCTTTCAACCCAGACGGTTTCCCGCTGATCATCGGCGACGAAGTGACCATCGGCCACAAAGTGATGCTGCACGGCTGCACCCTGGGCAACCGCATCCTGGTCGGCATGGGCAGCACCATCATGGACGGCGCCATCGTCGAGGACGAAGTGATCATCGGCGCCGGCAGCCTGGTGCCGCCCGGCAAACGCCTGGTCAGTGGCTACCTGTACATGGGCAGCCCGGTGAAACAGGCGCGCCTGCTGAACGACAACGAGCGCGCCTTCTTCTCCTACAGCGCCGGCAACTACGTGAAGCTCAAGGACCAGCACCTGGCCGAAGGCTACGACCAACCGGAATGATCCCGATTACCGAGACGAACATGTACCAGCAAAACATCCTTTTCGACCTCGACGGCACCCTGACCGACCCACGCCTGGGCATCACCCGCTCGATCCAGTACGCCCTGGCCAAGCTGGGTATCGATGAACCGGACCTGACCCGCCTGGAGCACTTCATTGGCCCACCCTTGCTGCAAGCCTTCATGCAGTTCTACGGCTTCGACGAAGCCAAGGCCTGGGAGGCGGTGAACTTCTACCGGGAGCGCTTCCGCGTCACCGGCCTGTACGAGAACCTGGTGTTCCAGGGTGTGCCGGAGTTGCTTGAAGCCCTGAACGGGCAAGGCCGCACGCTGTACATCGCCACCTCCAAACCCTGGGAGTTCGCCCGTGAAATCGCCCGGCACTTCGCCTTCGACCACCACTTCAAGGTGATCTACGGCAGCGAGCTGGACGGCACCCGCACCAACAAGGTCGAGCTGATTCGCCACCTGCTGGACGAAGAAGGGCTGGACCCGGCACAGACGCTGATGATCGGCGACCGCAAGCATGACCTGATTGGCGCGCGCAGCAATGGCGTGCAGGCCGTGGCAGTAGGGTATGGGTTTGGTAGCCAAGAGGAGTTGAAGGCGGAAGAACCGGCCTACCACTTTGCGACCTTGGCCGAAATGCATCAGGCATTTCTCAAGGCTTGATGGCCCTGGGGGCTGCTTTGCAGCCCATCGCGGCCCCAAAATCTCACTGGTTAACCATCAAGCGCTGCAACGCCGCCTTCCTGTCAGCAATCGGCAACCGCCCCAGTTGCTCGACCCGCTCATAAAACCGCCCCCAATCCCTGCCCACCTCGCGGAACAGCGCCTCAAACGCCGGCACCCATTGGTCATAAAGCCCGAACGGCAACAATTTGGCATTGTTCAGCGGCCCATACACCCAGGCGTCATAGCGTTTGTCACCCCCCCACTGGCCATCACGCACCTGCCGGTACTCGCGCCTCAAGCGCTCGAACTCGGCCCGCTTGGCCTGCCGCTTGTGCGCTTCATCCAATGGGCCTGCATAGATCGCCTGCAGCCGGTCACGGCTGGCCAGCACCAGCCGGATGAACTGCTCACGCGGCTGTCCCTGATCCCCGCCAATGGCGGCAAGCCCACGCGCCACGCGCCATTGCCGCGTGCCTTCCTGCTCGACGAAGGAGGCAAACGACTCGTTGAACTCGGTGTCGTTCTGCACATAAAAGCGCTGGTGAGCCAGTTCATGGAAGATCAGCGTGGCCAGGCGCTCGTCGCCCCAGCCCACCATCGAAGAGAGAATCGGGTCATCGAACCACCCCAGCGTCGAGTACGCCTCCACACCGCCAACGTACACATCCAGCCCGTCTTGCCGCATCAGCGCCGCCGCCCCACGGGCCGCGCCTTGCTGGTAGTAGCCGCGATACGCCACGCACCCCGCAATCGGGAAGCAGTGCGTAACAGGCTGCAACGACAACTCGGGCGTGGCAAAGACGTTCCACACCACATAAGGCCGGCCAATGTCGGCGTACACCCGGTAGCTTCGGTTATCCGGCAGCTTCAGCTGCTGGCTGGCGAAGACCCGCGCCTGTTCAGCGTGCGCCAGGTGCGTTCGTAATTGCGGGGGCGTCGCCGGGTCGGCTATCACCTGCGCGACAGGCTGTCGTGCACGCAGCAATTGCCACTGCCCCTCAGCCAACTGCCCATAGTAGGCAACGCTGCTGCAACCGTTCAGCAGGAGCGCGGCCAGCAGGGGAACCAAACGAATGAAAACGCGGTCGAGTGCCCCAGGGCCTGAGCGCTGCATAGGAAAAAGTCGAAGCATCCGGGACTGTCTGACTCGCTCAAGGCCGATTCACTCCAAGACTATCTCGCCAAGGGGGAGTTTCGCCATGCGTGCATTGTTGGTCGCCGGTTCACTGTTGCTGCTTTGTGCCTGTTCAACGTTGCCAGACCCGGACCCGAACCAGGCCTGGATCGACCTCACCCCCTACGACAACACGTCGCTGCACGCCGTGCAGGTCGACGAACGAGAGTGGGTCGACAGCCGCTATTTTGAGGTACCACCTGGCAGCCACGAGCTGACCGTGCGCTACCAGTTTCCGGTTACCCCCAGCAATATCGGCCCGGTCGATGAGTCGCTGTGGCGCGATTGCCAGGTCAAGCTGACCTTCAAGGACTTCAGCGCCGGGCAGCGCTACCAGCTGCAAGCCGGCAGCATTGGCTTCCGCCCCTGGATCAAGCTTTACGACCAGCAGCAAAAACTGCTCGGCCAAGGCCTGCCTGCAGGCTGCCAACGCACCTGAACCCCGCAAACGGCGCTATGCTTGTACCGTGTACATCGCAAGTGGGAGTCTTGCCATGCGCCAGCCCATGATGCTGATCGCCCTCAGTGCACTGGGGGCTTGCGCCAGCCCCTTGCCGCCCGTCGACCCCAAGCAGGCCTGGGTCGACCTCTACACCATGACCCCCGGCCGGGTGATCATGGCCGACCGCTTGGACGGAAAACGCCTGGAGGATGGCCGTTACTTCCAGGTAACGCCCGGCAAGCACGAACTGGTGGTGCGCTTCGACTATGAGCTCTACTCCGGCGGCATCATGAGCCAGCCCCGGGACCGCACCTGCTACCTGACCGTGCGCTTTGACAACTTCAAGGCCGGCGAGCGCTATCGCCTGGAGGCACGGGCTCCGGTGATGGAGCCGCAGGTGCTGCTGTACGACGCCAGCCGCAAGGTGCTGGTGAACGAGC
This sequence comes from Pseudomonas sp. NBRC 111133, assembly GCF_001320605.1. Lineage (NCBI taxonomy): Bacteria > Pseudomonadati > Pseudomonadota > Gammaproteobacteria > Pseudomonadales > Pseudomonadaceae > Pseudomonas > Pseudomonas sp. NBRC 111133. Next base: position 72,480 of record NZ_BCBJ01000081.1, read on the forward strand.
CTAGCGAAGTGTTCTGTATTCCGTGAAAGCCGGGGCTGCCAGGCAGCCCCGGGTCTCAAAGCTACTGGTCATTCTTTTGGTAGATGATCTTCTTCGTCCCGCCATCGCAGGTCCCGACCACCATATTCGGGTCCTTGACCTCGCTGTTGGGCACGATCTCCAAGGTGTAGGAAGGCACGCCCTGCGCCTGGATCTTGGCCTCGATCTCGGCTTTCAGCTCCTCGCACGGTTTCACTGCCGCCAACGTGGAGGTGGCAACCAGAGAAGCCAACACGGCGATTGCTACGCGAATCATGGAACGGCTCCTGAAGAGGCAGCGTGCTGCCGACGCTGGTTAGACTACAGCAAACCGCCACCGTTGCGCCGCTTCAGCCAACCAGCGCGGCATCCAGGCTGATCTTCGCGTTCAGCACCTTGGACACGGGGCACCCTTCCTTGGCCTTGTTGGCTATCTCCAGAAACTGCGCTTCGCTTGCACCAGGCACCTTCGCCCTGAGCACCAGATGCACGGCGGTAATGGCAAACCCATCGGGCAGCTTGTCGAGCGTCACTTCGGCAGCGGTGTCGATCCGGTCGGCAGTAAGCCCGGCTTCGCCCAGCATCATCGACAATGCCATCGAAAAACAGCCCGCATGCGCTGCACCAATCAACTCTTCCGGGTTGGTGCCCGGCGAGCCTTCAAAACGGGTATTGAAGCCGTAAGGGTTCTGCTTGAGCGCGCCGCTTTCGGTAGAAAGCAGGCCGGTGCCGTCCTTCAGGCCACCTTGCCAGATCGCTGATGCTGTCTTTTTCATGCTGCCTCCTAGTCTTTCGGTTACGAGCTTATGGGTTCAGAGGCCTGTCGCCTGCAGCAAGTTCAGACCAATCGCACGGCAAGCATTGAATCCCCCGAATGTGCCCATACAGAGTTGAAAAGGCCGCTGGCCAACCACCTTTGCGGAGGCTCCAATGACGCAGCTGCGTGACCTGAAGATTTCCACCCTCGACCTGGTGCCCGTGCGCGCCGACGCCGGCCCGGCGCAATCGCTGCGCAATTCGCTGGACCTGGCGCAACACGTCGAGCGCTTTGGCTACAACCGCTTCTGGGTGGCCGAGCACCACAACATGGACGGCATCGCCAGTTCGGCCACCTCGGTGCTGATCGGTTACCTGGCCGGGGGGACGTCGACCATTCGCGTGGGCTCAGGTGGAGTGATGCTGCCCAACCACGCGCCACTGGTAATCGCCGAGCAGTTCGGCACCCTGGCCAGCCTGTACCCCGGGCGAATCGACCTGGGACTGGGCCGTGCACCAGGTTCCGACCAGATGACGGCTTACGCCTTGCGCCGCGACCGCGCCGGTGGCCCGGACGACTTCCCTGACGATGTCGAGGAGCTGTCGCGCTACCTCGGCCCACGCACCGATGATCAAAAAGTGATCGCCGTACCGGGGCATGACACCGACGTACCCCTGTGGTTGCTGGGCTCCAGCCTGTTCAGCGCCCAGCTGGCCGGGATGCGCGGCATGCCCTATGCCTTCGCCTCGCACTTCGCACCGCGCTACATGCACGAGGCCATCCGCGTTTACCGCAACCACTTCAAACCATCGACCACGCTGGACAAGCCGTATGTGATGCTGGGCATCCCCATGGTGGTGGCCGAAACCGATGAAAAGGCCGAGTACCTGGCTACCTCGGTTTACCAGCGCATTCTGGCGCTGATTCGCGGGCAGAGCCTGATGCAAAAGCCGCCGGTCGAAAGCATGGATGGATTGTGGCTGCCCCATGAGCGGGATGCTGTGGGCAGCTTCCTGGGCCTGGCGATGATCGGCAGCCCGCAGAAGGTACGGGCCAAGGTGGAGGTGCTGCTGGAGCAAACCGGAGCGGATGAGCTGATCTTTACCTGTGACCTGTATGAACATGCAGACCGGGTGAGATCTTATGAGCTGTTGGCGCAGGCCTTGAAGACCGCATGAACTTCTTCGCGGGCTTGCCCGCGAAGAATCCAGCACAGTTAGCCGCGGCGGTACACAATCTCCTTGGTACCGGCCTCGCAGCTACCAATTACCTTGCCCGCCGGGTCCCCCTTGTTGACGATCTCCAGGGTGTACCCCTTCACGCCCTTGGCATCGAGCTTGGCCGCAATCTCCGCCTTCAGCTCTTCGCACGGCTTGCCCGCCGCCATGGCACCGCCAGCCAGGGTCATCAGGCCCAGGGCCAGAATCAGTTTGTTCATCGATCGCTTTCCTTGTGCAGATGAAATCAGAAAGGGCGCCCGCCAAGGCGCCCCCTTCCTAAATACCCCATCAAGACGGGATCATCTACCCCGGTGCAACATCAGCTGTTGGCGATACGGAAACCGACTTTCAGCGTGACCTGGAAGTGCGCGGCCTTGTTATCGCGGATATGGCCACGGGTATCGACCACCTCGAACCACTCCAGGTGCTTGATGCTCTTGCCCGCTTCGGCCAGGGCATTGTTGATCGCCTCTTCGATGCTGGTAGGCGAAGACCCCACCAGTTCGATCTTCTTGTACGTGTGATGATCGGTCATGAGCGCTCTCCTTGGGTGACGATGAAATTGAGCCTAGCAGCGCAGGCCTGGTTTATCTGCGAACCGTCACCCATGCACAAAGTTCGATCGCACTTTCACGCAAGCCAACGGTCGCACTTCTTACAGCCCATACTGCAAAGGAGAGTCAACATGCACCGTAATTCGCTGCGTAAAACGTCCCTGGAAAGCATGGAAGCGGAGATCGAGAGCCTTCTGAAAAGCCTGGAGAACCTCAAGCACGATGCGTCGGAAGAGTCCCAGAAGTCGGTGAAGGCAATCCGCAGCAACGCTGAAAGTGCCCTTCGTCATTCGCGCAGCCTGCTGAGCGATGCCTACGAAGAGGTGAAACAGCGCACCCGTCAGACCGGCATCGCCACCCGCGACTACGCCCAGGAACACCCGTACACCACCGCTGGCGTGGCCATTGGCGCACTGGGCCTGCTGGCGGCCTACCTGATGTGCAAACGCAACTAGGCGCTCTGCCGCGCCAATTCGGCACGTAGCCACTGCGCCAACTGCTCGGCGCGCCCGTCTGCGGCGCGCCTGGGCACCCACAGCGCCAGCGCGGCAGGCGTAGGGGAAAAGCCCCACGGCGCACTCAAGCGGCCCGCACGCAGGTCATCAGCGACCAATGGCTGTGGCGCAATCGCCACACCCAAACCTGCCACAGCGGCTTCCAGCAAGTAATACAGGTGCTCGAACGCCTGGCCATAGTGAATGGTTGCAGGGTCCAGCCTCTGTTCCAGCGCCCAGGTGGGCCAGGCCTGCGGGCGCGAGGTGGTGTGCAGCAGAGCTTCACCCAGCAACGCCTTGGCGGGCGCCCCCTGCAAGCGTTCAAAGCCGGCGTAATGGGGGCTCACCACTGGCCCGATACGTTCCTCGGCCAGTACATACACCTGCATGTCCGCAGGCCACGGCGGCTCGGCATACACCAACAGCGCGTCCAGCCCGGGTCGTCGCGGGTCGAGGTCTCCTTCACCCGCCGACAGGTGCAGGCGCAGCTCGGGCAAATCCGCCTGTAGCCGCCCCAGCCGTGGGATGAACCAGCGCGCCAGCAGGCTACCGGAGCAACCCAACACGAACGGCGCTTCGCTGACATCACGGCTGAGCTCGGCACACACGCTGCGCAGCCGGTCGAAGGCTTCGCCACTGGCATCGCGCAGGCGCACCCCGGCATCTGTGAGTTTGATGCCGCGCCCGTCCTTGACGAACAGGGCCACGCCCAAGTGCTCTTCAAGCACCTTGATCTGCCGGCTGACGGCACCGTGGGTAACATGCAGGGCTTCGGCCGCCTGGCTGACACTGTTCAGCCGGGCGGTGGCTTCGAATGCCCGCAGTGCGTTGAGGGGAGGGAGGTCGTGGGCCATTTTACCTGTGAGTTTTTCTGACAAGTTTGCGCAATCTTATCGGTTTTCAGCCGGGCTTGCCGTGGTTAGAGTAAAGCCCATCACTCATCCATTACGCCCTGGAGCGCCCCATGACCCAGTCCCAATACCGCCCCGGCCCCGACGCCAACGGCCTGTTCGGCTCGTTCGGCGGCCGCTACGTGGCCGAAACCCTGATGCCACTGGTGCTGGACCTGGCCCGCGAATACGAAGCGGCCAAGGCAGACCCCAAGTTCCTCGAAGAGCTGGCCTACTTCCAGCGCGACTACATCGGCCGCCCGAACCCGCTGTACTTCGCCGAGCGCCTGACCGAACACTGTGGCGGCGCCAAGATCTTCTTCAAGCGTGAAGAGCTCAACCACACCGGCGCACACAAGGTGAACAACTGCATCGGTCAGGTGCTGCTGGCCAAGCGCATGGGCAAGAAGCGCCTGATCGCCGAAACCGGCGCCGGCATGCACGGCGTGGCCACCGCCACCGTCGCCGCCCGCTTCGGTCTACCTTGCGTGATCTACATGGGCGCCACCGACATCGAGCGCCAGCAGGCCAACGTGTTCCGCATGAAATTGCTGGGCGCCGAGATCGTCCCGGTCACGGCCGGCACCGGCACCCTGAAAGACGCCATGAACGAAGCCCTGCGCGACTGGGTCACCAACGTCGAAGACACCTTCTACCTGATCGGTACCGTGGCCGGCCCACACCCGTACCCGGCCATGGTCCGTGACTTCCAGTCGATCATCGGCAAGGAAACCCGCGCCCAGCTGCAAGAAAAAGAAGGCCGCCTGCCAGACAGCCTGGTTGCCTGCGTGGGGGGTGGTTCCAACGCCATGGGCCTGTTCCATGAATTCCTCGAAGAGCCAAGCGTGCAGATCATCGGCGTCGAAGCCGGTGGCCACGGCGTGCACACCGACAAGCACGCCGCCAGCCTGAACGGCGGTGTACCGGGCGTGCTGCACGGCAACCGCACCTACCTGCTGCAGGACGAAGACGGCCAGATCACCGACGCCCACTCGATTTCCGCAGGCCTGGACTACCCGGGCATCGGCCCTGAGCACGCCTACCTGCACGAAGTGAAGCGCGTCGAGTACGTCAGCATCACCGACGACGAAGCGCTGGATGCGTTCCACGCCACCTGCCGCCTGGAAGGCATCATCCCGGCCCTGGAAAGCTCCCACGCCCTGGCCGAAGCGATCAAGCGCGCACCGAAGCTGCCCAAGGACCACCTGATGGTCGTGTGCCTGTCGGGCCGCGGCGACAAAGACATGCAAACCGTCATGAACCACATGGCCGCCCAGGAGAAACAGGCATGAGCCGTCTTGAACAACGCTTCGCCGAACTGAAAGCCGAAGGCCGTTCGGCACTGGTCACCTTCGTCACCGCAGGCGACCCGGGCTACGACGCCTCGCTGCAGATCCTCAAGGGCCTGCCGGCCGCTGGCGCCGACGTGATCGAACTGGGCATGCCGTTCACCGACCCGATGGCCGACGGCGTGGCCATCCAGCTGGCCACCCTGCGCGCCCTGGAAGCTGGCCAGACGCTGGCCAAGACCCTGCAGATGGTTCGCGAATTCCGTGTGGATAACCACACCACGCCGATCGTGCTGATGGGCTACTACAACCCGATCCACCGCTTTGGCGTGGAAAAGTTCGTGGCTGAAGCCAAGCAAGCCGGGGTCGATGGCCTGATCATTGTCGACCTGCCGCCAGAGCATGATGCCGAATTGGCTACCCCGGCCCAGGCCGCCGGCATCGACTTCATCCGCCTGACCACCCCGACCACCGACGATGCGCGCCTGCCGCGCGTGCTGGAGCGCAGCTCCGGGTTCGTCTACTACGTGTCGGTGGCGGGTGTAACCGGTGCCGGCTCGGCGACCACCGAGCACGTGACCGAGGCCATTGCCCGCCTGCGTCGGCATACCGATTTGCCGATCAGCGTTGGTTTCGGCATTCGTACGCCGGAGCAGGCCGCGAACATCGCCCGCTTGGCGGATGGTGTGGTGGTGGGGTCGGCGCTGGTCGACAAAATTGCCCAGGCCACTAGTGCCGACCAGGCAGTGAATGATGTGTTGAGCTTGTGCTCGGCATTGGCAGAAGGCGTGCGCGCCGCTCGTCGCTAAACCGCATCGCCTTCTTCGCGGACAAGCCCGCTCCCACAGGGACTACACAGATGCTGAATTTTGTGGAGGACTTGTGGGAGCGGGCTTGCCGGCGATGAGGTCATCACAGGCAACTGAGATTTACCCACCAAAAATTGACAGATCCAAAGGCCGCACAGCCCCCATCCAGATCGCATGGTCCCGGTGATCCGCCAGCTCATCCCCGGTGAGCGGGTGCATGAACACCACCAACCCCTTGCGGTACAGCGCCAACCAAGGCAACACCACCCCGATAAATTCCGGCTCGAACGCCAGCTGGCAACTCCAGTCCGGGTGCGGCCCAACCGGCTTCTGGTGCATACGCCCCATGGTCACAGGGAACAGCCGCGCCGCCTCCTCACACAGCTCACGTGCCTGATCCATCGTTGCCGCGTCGTAATAAACATGTGCGTGGTAACCCTTGATTCTTTGCACGATAACTCCCGATTACACCGCCATCAGCCACTGCGCTCCTGCTCCAGCCAGCTGACGAACCGCTCGATCAACGCCCCGCGCCGCTTGCGCGGTGGCAAAACCAGAAAATAGCCCCGACTCGACGTCAGGCTCCCCTCTAATGGCCGACATAGCAAGCCTTGATCCACCAGGCCATCCACCAGGTGCCGCCAACCAATCGCCACACCCTGACCGGCAATCGCCGCCTGGATCAGCAAGGTGTAGTTGTCAAAGCGCAACTGCCCCGCAGGTGGCGGACTGGCCACGCCAAACCCGCGAAACACCCCCGCCCAATCGAACCAGCGGCTGGCCTGCTCGCCCTTCAAATGCAACAGGGGCAACTGTTGCAAAGCCACGGCTGAAAAGGGTTTTCCATGGGTCAGGCGGGGGCTGCACACCGGGAACACTTCCTCATCGAACAGCCAGCGGCTTTCGCCCTGGTGAAAGCGCCCATCGCCAAACAGCACCGCCACATCGATGTCCGGCCGCAACATGCCCTGGCTGCGCTCACCGGTCACCAGGCTCACATCCACCTGTGGATAAGCTTCGTGAAAGCGCTGCAATCGGGGCATCAGCCAAAACGCCGCAAAAGCAAAGTCGGTGGCCACCTGCAGCACTTCGCGCTGGCCACGCCCGCTGACTTGGGCAATGCCATCATCCATCGCCTGCAAACCCTGATGCACCTGCTCGAACAGCACCTGTCCGGCTTCGGTCAGCTCGATGCCCCGGTAGATCCGGTCGAACAGGCGCGTGCCCAACTGCGCTTCCAGGCGCTTAACCTGCTGGCTCACGGCCGGTTGTGTGGTACCCAGCTCCAGCGCGGCGGCAGTAAAGCTGCGCAGACGTGCTGCCGCCTCGAACACGCGCAAAGTATCCAGTGACAGCTCGGCGATGTGCTCAAACATAAGCTTGGCTAATCCCAGTCATTGCCCGCCATGGGCTTTACCCATGTTAGCCACAGTCGCATCTTGGTAGGCAAGCGGTTCGCATAACCCTCAACGATGGAAGCCACCATGACGCGCCCGAATATCCTGTTCATCATGGCCGACCAGATGGCCGCACCTTTGCTGCCGATCTACGCCCCTTCGCCCATCCAGATGCCGCACCTTAGCCGCCTGGCCGAGCAGGCGGTGGTGTTCGACTCGGCCTACTGCAACAGCCCGCTGTGCGCGCCGTCGCGCTTCACCCTGGTCAGCGGCCAGTTGCCCAGCCGCATAGGCGCCTACGACAACGCCGCCGACTTCCCCGCAGACGTGCCAACCTATGCCCATTACCTGCGCCGGCTGGGCTACCGCACGGCACTGTCGGGCAAGATGCACTTCTGCGGCCCGGACCAGCTGCACGGCTATGAAGAACGCCTTACCAGCGATATCTACCCCGCCGACTACGGCTGGGCAGTGAACTGGGACGACCCGGATGTGCGCCCCAGCTGGTACCACAACATGTCCTCGATGCTGCAGGCTGGCCCATGCGTGCGCACCAACCAGCTGGATTTCGACGAAGAGGTGGTGTTCAAGGCGCGCCAGTACCTGTACGACCATGTGCGCGAGAGCGATGGCCGGCCGTTCTGCCTGACCGTGTCCATGACCCACCCGCACGACCCGTACACCATCCCCAAGCGCTACTGGGACCGCTACGAGGCTGTGGATATCCCCATGCCCCACGCCGGGTTCAGCCAGTCGGAACTCGACCCGCACTCTCAGCGCCTGCTCAAGGTCTACGACCTGTGGAACAAACCGCTGCCTGTGGAAAAGATCCGCGATGCCCGCCGCGCCTACTTTGGCGCCTGCAGCTACATCGACGACAACATCGGCCAGCTGCTGCAAACCCTGGAGGAATGCAACCTGGCAGACGATACCGTGATCGTGTTCTCCGGCGACCACGGCGACATGCTCGGCGAGCGGGGCCTCTGGTACAAAATGCACTGGTTCGAGATGTCGGCACGGGTGCCATTGCTGGTTCATGCGCCGAAGCGCTTCGCAGCAAGCCGGATCAGTGCCTCGGTTTCCACCTGCGACCTGTTGCCAACCCTGGTCGAACTCGCTGGCGGCGCTGTGGATAACCACCTGCACCTGGATGGCCGCTCGCTGGTAAACCACCTGCAAGGGCAGGGCGGCCACGACGAAGTGATCGGCGAATACATGGCCGAAGGCACCGTCGGCCCGCTGATGATGATCCGCCGTGGGCCGTACAAGTTCGTGTACAGCGAAGACGACCCATGCCTACTCTATGACCTGAGCCGCGACCCGCACGAGCGGGAGAACCTCACCGGCAGCCCGGACCACCAAGCGCTGCTGCAGGCATTGGTCGATGAAGCACAGCAGCGTTGGGATATCCCCAGCCTGCGCCAGCAGGTGCTGGCCAGCCAGCGCCGCCGCCGCCTGGTGGCCGAAGCGCTGGCCATCGGCAAGCTGAAAAGCTGGGACCACCAACCGCTGGTGGACGCCAGCCAACAGTACATGCGCAACCACATCGATCTCGACGACCTCGAGCGCAAGGCACGTTATCCACAGCCCGCACCCATGGATTGAGAAGAGAGGCCGCCATGCACACGTTCTCCACCGCCGTATTCGCCCTGGCCCTGGGCGCCGCCACGGCCCACGCCGCCGACAGCGACGCGCAATGCAGCACCGTGAAAATGGCCGACCCCGGCTGGAGCGATATCGCTTCGACCAATGCCGTGGCCCGCCTGTTACTGGAAAGCCTGGGCTATCAGGTGAAAATCGACAGCCTGGCCGTACCGATCATCTACGGTGGCCTGAAGGACGGCCGTGTCGACGCCTTCCTCGGCAACTGGATGCCGGCACAGCAAGGCTTCCATGACAAGTTCATCGCCAACGGCGATGTGCAGCAACTGTCGCGCAACCTGGAAGGCACCGAGTTCACCCTGGCCGTGCCCGACTATGTGTGGAATGCCGGGGTGAAAGACTTTGCCGACCTGCAGAAGCATGCCGACCAGTTCGACAAGAAGCTGTACGGCATTGGCTCCGGCGCACCGGCCAATCTGTCGCTGAAAGAAATCATCGACAAAAATGAATTCAACCTTGGCCAGTGGAAGCTGGTGGAGTCCAGCGAGCAGGCGATGCTGGCCCAAGTCGACCGGGCGGTGAAGAAACAGCAGTTCATTACCTTCCTCGGCTGGACACCGCACCCGATGAACGTGAAGCTGAAAATGCACTACCTGACCGGCGGGGAGAAGTGGTTCGGCAGCAAAGGCGAGGTGTATACGCTGACCCGCAAGGGTTATCCACAAGCCTGCCCGAATGCGGCGAAGCTGTTGGGTAACCTTAGGTTCACGCTGGACATGGAAAACAGCATCATGGCTGAGGTTGTGGACAAGAAGATCAGTTTTGATGAAGCAGCCAAGGGCTGGGTGAAGGCACATCCCGAGCTATTGAATGATTGGTTGGCTGGGGTAACCACAAAAAGTGGTGCCGATGCCCGCGAAGCAGTAATGACAAAGCTGTAAACCGATCCCTGTGGGAGCGGGTTCACCCGCGAATGCGATAGTGGAGCAACAGACGCATTCGCGGGTGAACCCGCTCCCACAGGGAGGACAGTGCACCTCTAGGAATCTGGGTAACCCATGCATCGCATCATCCACCTGCTGCCCTTCCTCACTTGGCTCCCCCGCCAATCGGGCCGCAGCCTGCGCCAGGACCTGCTGGTGGGCCTGAGCGGTGCCATCCTTGCCCTGCCGCAATCCATCGCCTACGCCCTGATCGCCGGCCTGCCCGCCGAATATGGCCTGTACGCCGCCATCGTGCCGGTGCTGATCGCTTGCTTATGGGGTTCATCCTGGCACCTGATCTGCGGCCCGACCGCTGCCATTTCCATCGTCCTCTACGCCAGCATCAGCCCGCTGGCCGTGGCGGGCAGCGCCGATTACATCACCCTGGTGCTGCTGCTGACGTTCCTCGGCGGCATCTTCCAGCTACTGCTGGGGCTTTTGCGGTTTGGCGCGCTGGTCAATTTCGTCTCCCATTCCGTCGTGCTCGGTTTCACGCTGGGTGCTGCCATCGTCATTGCCCTGGGTCAGATGCCCAACCTGCTGGGCATGGACTTGCCCAGCCAGGCTACTGCACTGAAGACCGTGCAGGATCTGGCCAGCCACGCCGGAGAAGTCGACCTGCCTTCACTGGTGCTTGGCCTGGCCACCGTGCTGCTCGGCGTGACCTTGAAACTCTGGCGCCCACGCTGGCCGAGCCTGTTGATAAGCCTGATCCTGGTCAGCCTGCTGGCGTGGCTGTTGCCGGGCTTCTTTGGCCATGTACCACGAGTAGCGGCCTTCACCGGGCAACTTCCCCCCTTTAGCCCGCTGCCCCTGCTGGACGTGGAACTGTTGCTGCGCCTGCTGCCCAGCGCCGTGGCAGTGGGCATGCTGGGGCTGGTCACCAGCCTGTCGATTGCCCGCTCTCTCTCGGCACGCTCAGAACAGCTGATCGACCCGGATCAGGAAATACGTGCGCAGGGCCTGTCGAACATCGCAGGGGCGTTTTTCTCCGGTTACCTTTCTGCCGGCTCCTTCACCCGCTCGGGCCTGAGCTATGAAGCGGGTGCCCGCTCGCCCATGGCCGGGGTGTTTTCGGCGCTGTGGGTAGCGTTGTTCGCCGTTACCGGCGCCGGGTTGATCGCACACCTGCCGATACCCGCCATGGCCGGCAGCATTTTGCTGATCTGTTGGGGGTTGGTGGACCATCGGGGGATTCGCGCGCTGTTCCGGGTCAGCCGCTCGGAGTTTCTGGTAATGGCACTGACGGCGGCGGCGACCTTGCTGCTGGAATTGCAGACGGCGATATATGCCGGGGTGCTGGCGTCGCTGTTCTTCTATCTGAAGCGCACGTCACGGCCACGGGTACAGCAGAGCCGTGAAGGTGATGCGGATGTATTGCGGGTGGGCGGGTCGATCTTCTTTGGTGCGGCGCATTACCTGCAGGTGCGCTTGCAGCGTTGCCAAGGGCCGCATGTGGTGATCGATGCGCGGCAGGTGAATTTTATCGATTACTCGGGTGTGGATATGTTGCACCGCGAGGCGCGGCGGTTGCGGCGGTTGGGCGGGAGTTTGACCCTGCACCGGGCCAGGCCGCAGGTGATCGAGGAATTGCAGAAGCTGGAAGGGGTGGCGTTGTGCCCGATACGGTTTGAAGAGTGAGGTTGGGTTGAGATCTTGGGGCCGCTTTGCGGCCCCGACAATCTCAGCCTCGAGCCAGTTGCCGGCGCAGTTCAGCCAAAACCGGCGCCGTATCCGGCCGAACCCCACGCCAGATAAAGAAGGCTTCAGCCGCCTGCTCCGCCAGCATCCCCAACCCATCCAGCACCTTGGCCGCACCCAGCTTGGTAGCCCATTGGCAAAACGGCGTCGGCTCCTTGCCATACATCATGTCGTAGCAAACCGTACGCCCCGCCTCGACCAGGCTATCCGCAATCGGCGGCAATTCACCGGCCAGGCTCGCCGAGGTGGCATTGATGATTACATCCACCGGCTCCTGCAACCAGGCAAACCCACTGGCCACTACCGGCCCCAGTTCATCGAACTCATGTGCCAGTTGCTCGGCTTTTTCCACGGTACGGTTGGCAATCACCAGCGACTGCGGCTGGTGCGCCAGTATCGGCTCCAGCACGCCACGCACGGCGCCACCGGCCCCCAGGATGAGAATGCGCTTACCGGCAAGCTCGACCCCGGCATTCACCGTCAAGTCGCGCACCAGGCCAGCGCCATCGGTATTGTCGCCCTGCAGGGTGCCATCAGCCAGCTTGCTCAGCGTGTTCACTGCGCCAGCGCGCTGGGCACGCGGGGTCAGGCTGTCGCACAGGCGGTAGGCCTCTTCCTTGAACGGCACCGTGACGTTGCCGCCAATGCCTTGCTTGAAGAAGCCGCGCGCGCAATCGCTGAACTCGTCCAGTGGCGCCAGCAGGGTGGCGTATTCCAGGTCCTGGCCGGTCTGCTCGGCGAACAGGCGGTGGATCAGCGGCGACTTGCTGTGGCCGATGGGGTTACCGAAAACGACGTACTGGTCCATGGCGGCTCCTTGGTTGTCCACAGGCTTACTGGCCAAGCCAGTCGCGGTCTTGCAGGAAGTACTCGGTCAGGCGCGCTTCTTCGCTGCCGGGCGCAGCCTTCCAGTCGTAGCCCCAACGTACCTGCGGCGGCAGCGACATGAGGATGGACTCGGTACGGCCACCAGACTGCAGGCCGAACAGGGTGCCACGGTCGTAGACCAGGTTGAACTCCACGTAGCGACCGCGACGATATTCCTGAAACTCGCGCTGCTGCGGGGTGTAGGGCGTGTCCTTGCGGCGCTGGATGATCGGCAGATAGGCGTTGACGTAGGCATCGCCGATGGCGCGGATGAAGGCGAAGCAGGTGTCGAAATCCCACTCGTTCAAGTCATCAAAGAACAGCCCGCCAATGCCGCGTGGCTCACCCCGGTGCTTGAGGTGGAAGTAGCGGTCGCACCAGGCCTTGTAGCGCGGGTACACGTCGGCGCCGAACGGCGCGCAGGCCTGCTCGGCCACGCGGTGCCAGTGGATGCAGTCTTCTTCATTGCCGTAGTACGGGGTCAGGTCGAAGCCACCACCGAACCACCACACGGCTTCTTCACCTTCCTTTTCGGCGATAAAGAAGCGCACGTTGGCGTGAGAAGTGGGCACATGCGGGTTGTGCGGGTGAATCACCAGCGACACGCCCAAGGCCTCGAAGCCACGGCCCGCCAGCTCAGGGCGGTGGGCACTCGCCGAGGGCGGCAGACCCGCACCGAACACATGGGAGAAGTTGACCCCGCCTTTCTCGATCACCTTGCCGTCGCCGATCACCCGCGTGCGGCCCCCGCCACCGGCTTCGCGCACCCAGGCGTCCTCGACGAAGCGGGCGCCGCCGTCTTCAGCTTCGAGGGCAGAGCAGATGCGGTCTTGCAGGTCGAGCAGGTAGGCTTTCACGGCCTCGGTGCGGCTAGTCATCGGGTCACCAGGAACGGGCAGGGAAGAATTCGCCGCGTAGCATACCACCGCCAGCGCGCGCGCCGCAGTTGACGGCGATCAAGCAAAGGCGTCCGATAGAAGGCCTTTTCCCGATCCCGACGACAGGAGTGCGAGATGGCCAAGCGTATCCAGTTCAGCCAGCATGGCGGCCCGGAAGTGCTGCAGTTTGTGGAATTCGAACCCGCCCCACCGGGGCCGCAGCAGGTGCGTGTGCGTAACCATGCCATCGGCCTGAACTTCATCGATACCTACTTCCGCAGTGGGTTGTATGCGCCGCCGTCCCTGCCTTCGGGCCTGGGCACCGAGGCCGCAGGTGTGGTCGAGGCCGTGGGCGAAGGCGTTACTCGGTTGAAGGTAGGGGATCGCGTGGCCCATGCCGGTGGCCCGCTGGGTGCGTACAGCGAGGTGCATACGCTGCCGGAGGCCAACCTGGTCAAGCTGCCCGACAGCATCAGCTTCGAGCAGGCAGCGGCGGTGATGCTCAAGGGTTTGACCGTGCAGTACCTGCTGAAGCAGACCTATGAGGTGAAGGCGGGTGACGTGATCCTGTTCCACGCGGCGGCTGGCGGTGTGGGTTCGCTGGCGTGCCAGTGGGCCAAGGCCTTGGGTGCCAAGCTGATCGGAACCGTGAGTTCTGCCGAAAAGGCCGAGCGGGCCAAGGCGCTGGGGGCGTGGGAAACCATCGACTACAGCCGTGAAGATGTCGCCAAGCGCGTGCTGGAGCTGACCGATGGCAAGAAATGCCCGGTGGTGTACGACGGCGTGGGCGCGGATACCTGGCTGACCTCGCTGGATTGCCTGCAACCACGTGGGTTGATGGTGAGCTTTGGCAATGCCTCGGGCGCGGTGAGCGGGGTGAACCTGGGGATTTTGGCGCAGAAGGGCTCGCTGTATGTCACCCGGCCAACTCTGGCGAGCTATGCCAACAATGCCGAGAATACCCAGGCCATGGCTGATGACCTGTTTGCAATGATTGCGAGTGGCAAGCTGGTTGTGGATATCCAGCAGCGGTATCCGCTGAGTGAAGCGGCCAAAGCGCAGGCGGAGCTGTCGGCGCGCAGGACCGTGGGCTCGACTGTACTGATCCCCTGAGCCAGACACTTCACCCTGTGGGAGCAACTGTCTTGTACAAGACCTAAAAGCTGGCGCGATCATTGTGGGAGCGGGCGCGCCCGCTCCCACAGAGGCCCGAACCCACCCGCGAGCGCTGTGGATAGATTCAGCCCGGGCGCACCACTTCGCCAGTTGCCAGGTTACGAATCACACTCGGGTTCTTCCGCCCCCCCAGCGCGCCGCCCAGCACCATGTCCAGCTGGCCATGGAAATACTGCTCCACCCGCAACCGGGTCTTCGCCGCCGGGCGCCCGCCCGGGTTGCACGAGGTGGAAATCAGCGGCCCCACCAACGCGCACAGCTCACGCACCACCGGGTGATCACTGACCCGCAGCGCCACGGTGTCATGCTGCCCTGTCACCCACTCGGGCAACAGGTCCTGGTGCGGCACCAGCCAGGTGTTCGGCCCCGGCCAGGTGCTGCCCATGCGGTCGATCCAGTCTTCGGGGAAGTCCTCGAACAGGAAGTCGAACTGGCGGATGTTGTCGGCGATCAGGATCAGCCCTTTATCCACAGGCCGCGATTTCAGCGCCAGCAGGCGATACACCGCGTCCTCGTTCCACGGGTCGCAGCCCAGGCCCCAGACCGCTTCCGTCGGGTAGGCGATCACCGCGCCCGCCCGTACCTCACGTGCGGCTTGTTGCACACGAAAACTGCTCACCATTGCTGTCTCTCCGCCTATATACCTTGCTTGTGTGCAGTGTACTTAGCCCGCACGGGCAAACCAACGCCCGGCTTCATTGCTGACCCGGCCTTCCAGCTCCAGCTCGGTCAGTTGCACCAGCACTTCGGCCAGCGGCAGCTCGCTGCAATGCGCCAGGCTTTCGCTGGTTTGCGGCGCGGCATGCAGCAGGGCAAGCAGGGGATGGTCGAATTTGTCCACAATGGCGGGCGGCAGGTTTTGCCAACCCTGCAAGCTTTCCAGGATCTGATCCACGCTTTCCACCAGCAGCGCGCCATCACGGATCAACTGGTGGCAGCCCTTCGAACCCGGGTGGTGAATGGAGCCCGGAATCGCATACACCTCGCGGCTTTGCTCGGCCGCCAGGCGGGCGGTGATCAGCGAACCACTGGCCAGGCTGGCTTCGACCACCAGCACGCCCAGCGACAGCCCACTGATGATGCGATTGCGCCGCGGGAAGTTACCGGGCAATGGCCCGGCATTCAGCGGGTACTCGGAAACCAGTGCGCCGCCATGGTCGATCATCGCCTGTGCAAGCTCCAGGTGCCGCTGTGGATAAAGTTTTTGCAACCCCGTGCCAAGCACGCCAATCGTGCCCCCACCAGCCTGCAACGCAGCCCGATGAGCGGCACCATCGATACCCACAGCCAAGCCGCTGGTGATAGTAAAACCGGCCTGCGCCAGGTAGCGGGAAAATGCCGCAGCGGTGTCGAGCGCCGGTGGTGTGGCACGCCTGCTGCCCACAATGGCCAGCTGTGGACGTTCGAGCAACGCAGGTTCGCCAGCCACGAAAAGCAGCGGCGGCGCATCGTCGATTTCCGCCAACAATGCAGGGTAATCGGGGCCGTCCCACATCAGTAAATGCTGGCCAGGTCGCTCTAGCCAGGCCATTGCGGCCAGTGCGCCATCGCGCACTTCGGCACTGCGCCGCGCGTCAACGGTGATCTGTGGGATACCCAGTGCACGCCAGGCCGAACCCGGTGCACTGAGTGCAGAGCAGGCACTGCCAAAGGCTTCGAACAACATGCGAAAACGTCGCAGTCCCATCCCGGTAAGGCAGTGCAGGCGTAATCGTGCATCCAGTTCGGCAGGTGAACAGAGCGACGAATGGTGAATTGGCATAGGGATCATCCTTGATCGAAACAGGGCCACTTACGTGGCACAACCTGTGGATAACTCTGTGAGTAACACTTTGAAAAGCTGTCCATTGATTGAAGGCTATCAAGCCCATAAACACCCTAGACGAGCTTGCCAGGTGCCGAAATCTCCGTTTCCCTTTATTATGTGTGCTCAGGTGCGACACGCGTAGCGTGTCTCCTCCACCAAGCTGTATGGCCAGCTTGATGGGATTTCTGCAAGGAAATCGAATACTTGGGTATCCATCCCCAAGAAACAAAACCAACTCAGAAGTCCACTGCCTTCAAGGACTTACCGCTGCGGCGGATGGCAAACCCCAAGGTCGTTCAGCTCTCGGTAGCACGACCGCAGAACCGGTACTCCCGGTTTTGGAGAGCCTCTTAGACTTAACCCACGCGGGAGTGTAGATCCCCGCAGGGGTCTCCTCCTGCTCCTTTTAATTGCAGGAGGTAACAAGTAACCGACCAACGGTCATTACCGTCTTGGCTCGGATTTTCCTCAGGAGACATGAGCGGAAGCTCTGTCTGTCATTGTCCAACTGCCGCCCACATGGAGCAGTAGCGGACTCGTTGTACGACCAACGGTAGCCTACGACGGCATGCACTACTGGCAACGGTGGTGTGTGAAGCCCGTCTGACAATGTAGCCCCCATCTCGGGTGCATTCTCTCCGCGAGGAGGTGTGCAGAGACTCGGAGCAGTGCCGGGTTAAGGCGCTAGGCTGACTGGTATGGGCAACATATGTGAACTACTGATAAACACCGTAAACATAGCCAAGCCAAAGCTGCTGACAGGCTTGAACCAAAAGGTACGTGATCGGTTATTCCCGTCTGAGCTGGGGATACGTCGTCTTCCGAGATCACCGGTGAAAAAGGTAGGTCCTAACCCAGTCGTGTGACAGACAGGGAACGTGGTAAGCCCGTATCGCTGCCCTTTGGGCAGGTGAACCGTAAGGAACACTGTTGGCGGTGCGGGTATGGGATCGCAGAGAAAGCGAACGCCAGGTTGTAATGGCTTGGATAGGGGTTGGAACATCACCCCACGGGAAACCGGGCAGACTTCTGCGTGGTCTTCTGCCGCAATGACTCTGACTGAGACCGTCTCATCAACTTCAGGGCTGGCTTCATTGGCCCTTGATCTTCCAACCCTGACGGGGTGCATACGCCCCTCAGGGGTACGTGCGCCTTCCGCTCGGGTGGTATCACTTTGAGAGGAAAGCAGCATGAAAGAGCTCAGCCAGCAAGGTGAGCCTGCGCTTTCCGGCACTCCGCAACAATGGCACGACGTCGATTGGCGTCGGGTTCAACGGAATGTCCGGGAAATGCAGGTGCGAATTGCGAAGGCTTGTCGGGAAGGCAAATGGCGCAGGGTTAAATCCCTGCAACGAATGCTTACTCGCTCGAAGTCTGCCAGATACTTGGCTGTACGGAGAGTCACGGAAAATCAGGGAAGCCGTACGGCGGGAGTCGATAGGCAACTCTGGGACACACCCATCGCGAAATGGAACGCGGTTGGTCAGTTGAAGACGCGGGGTTACCGGGCTCGGCCACTACGGCGAGTCTACATCCCGAAGTCGGATGGACGGGAACGCCCATTGGGCATACCGACCATGACGGATAGGGCTATGCAAGCGCTCTACATGCTGGCCCTGTCTCCCATCGCCGAAACCCATGGCGATCCTAATAGCTACGGCTTCAGGATCGAACGTTGTACGGCGGATGCGATGGCTCAGCTCTTCCTATGTCTTTCCAAACAGACTTCCGCCTGTTGGGTTTTGGACGCAGACATCGAAGGGTTCTTCGACAACATCAACCACGAATGGCTGCTAAGGAATGCCCCTACGGATACCCGGATGCTTCAGCAGTGGTTAAAGGCTGGAGTCATCCACAAGGGGCAGTTGCACGCAACGGACGCAGGCACGCCACAAGGGGGAATTATCTCCCCGGTATTGGCAAATCTGGCACTGGATGGTCTGGAAACACTCCTCAAGCAATACCTAGGAGTGGCAAGGGCGAAGAAACTGAAGGTGAATGTGGTGCGATACGTAGATGACTTCGTGATTACTGGCACCTCCTCGGAGGTACTTGAGAACGAAGTAAAACCTTGGGTAGAACAGTTCCTCGCGACGCGAGGGCTGCGGTTGTCACTCAAGAAAACGCGTGTTGCTCACATCGACGAAGGCTTCGACTTCCTTGGATGGAGTTTCCGGAAATACGACGGAACGTTACTGATCAAGCCGAGCAAGAAGAACGTTAAGGCGTTCTATAGCAAGGTCCGAGAGGTGATCGACTCTCACAAGACGGTGAGGCAGGGCGACTTGATTCGAATGCTAAACCCGATGCTGAGAGGGTGGGCTCTGTACCACCAGCCAGTAGTTGCCAAACAAGCGTACAGCCGTATGGACAACAGAGTGTTTATCAAGCTCTGGCGATGGGCAAAGAGGCGGCACCCAAACAAGTCCCTCGACTGGGTCAGGAAGAAGTATTTTCGGGCCTCAGGGGACAGGAAATGGGTGTTCGCGACCACAGTATTGGAGGAAAATGGGACGAAACGGGAGTTCGAGTTGTACTCGCTTGCGAGTACTCCGATCGAGCGGCACAGAAAGGTGAGTGGGGAATATAACCCCTACGATCCAGCCATGGAGGCCATGGGCGAGAAACTCCGGATGGACCGGATGCTGAATAAGCTGAAGTACCGGAAACAAATCGGAAATTTATTCGCCAGCCAGAACGGCCTGTGCCTGCTTTGCAAACAACCGATCACCAAGGAAACAGGGTGGCACGACCACCACATCATCCACCGGGCCGTAGACGGTGGTGACGCTTTGGCCAATCGGGTACTCTTGCATCCTAATTGTCACAACCAGCTCCACACGCGTGGTCTGCACGTGAGCAAACCGGCTTCCATTGGAAGCTTGGTGAAGGCTTGAGCCGTATGCGCTGAAAGGCGCACGTACGGTTCTTAGGGGGGAGCTGGCCAGTAATGGCTGGTTCCCACCCGACTTTTCAACCGAACGCACAGTGACTGCCTGACCTTATGGCCATCTTGAACATTCTCGAATTCCCGGACCCGCGCCTGCGCACCATCGCCAAGCCGGTGACGGTGTTCGACGACGCCCTGCGTCAGCTGATCGACGACATGTTTGAAACCATGTACGAAGCCCCTGGCATCGGCCTGGCCGCCACCCAGGTGAACGTGCACCTGCAGGTCGTGGTCATGGATCTCAGCGAAGACCGCAGCGAGCCGCGCGTCTTCATCAACCCCACGGTCGAAGAGCTGACCCATGACATGGGCCAGTATCAGGAAGGCTGCCTGTCGGTACCGGGCTTCTACGAGAACGTCGACCGCCCGCTGCGCGTACGGGTCAAGGCCCAGGACCGCGACGGCAAGCCGTACGAGCTGGAATGCGAAGGCCTGCTGGCGGTGTGCGTGCAGCACGAATTCGATCACCTCAACGGCAAGCTGTTCGTTGACTACCTGTCGCAGCTCAAGCGCGACCGGATCAAGAAGAAGCTGGAAAAGCAGCACCGCCAGCAAGCCTGATCCCCACCTTCCAGAAGGCTTGCTCCGGCAAGCCTTTTTCTTTTTGAAGCGAGAACTCCATGCGCATCGTCTTTGCAGGCACTCCAGAGTTTGCCGCCGAACACCTCAAGGCCCTGCTCGACAGCCCGTACGAAATCGTGGCTGTCTACACCCAGCCAGACCGCCCTGCCGGCCGTGGCCAGAAGCTCATGCCAAGTGCGGTCAAGGCGCTGGCCGTGGCCCATGACATCCCGGTGTTCCAGCCACAGACACTGCGCAATGCCGAAGCGCAGGCTGAACTGGCCGCGCTCAAGCCAGACCTGATGGTGGTGGTCGCCTACGGCCTGATCCTGCCCCAGGTGGTGCTGGATATCCCGCGCCTGGGCTGCATCAATAGCCATGCCTCGCTGCTGCCACGCTGGCGCGGTGCCGCACCGATCCAGCGTGCCGTGGAAGCTGGCGACGCCGAGAGCGGTGTAACCGTGATGCGCATGGAAGCAGGCCTGGACACCGGCCCGATGCTGCTCAAGGTGGTGACCCCGATCAGCGCCGACGACACCGGCGGCACCTTGCACGACCGCCTGGCCGAAATGGGCCCGCCTGCCGTGGTACAGGCCATTGCCGGCCTGGCCGACGGCTCGCTGCAAGGCGAAGTGCAGGACGATGCCCTGGCTACCTACGCGCACAAGCTGAACAAGGACGAAGCCCGCATTGACTGGAGCCGCCCGGCTGTCGAACTGGAGCGCCTGATCCGCGCCTTCAACCCGTGGCCGGTGTGTCACAGCACCCTTGATGGCGAAAGCGTCAAAGTGCTGGCCGCCAACCTGTCCACCGGCAAGGGCGCCCCTGGCGAAATTCTGTCAGCCAGCAAGGACGGCCTGGTCGTCGCCTGCGGTGACCGGGCGCTGAGCCTCACCCGCCTGCAACTGCCCGGCGGCAAGGCGCTGAACTTCAGCGACCTGTTCAACAGCCGCCGCGAGAAGTTTGCCGCCGGCAAGGTGCTGGGCCAATGAACCCACGCCTCGCCGCCGCCCGTGCCCTTGCCGCTGTACTTAGCGGCAAGGCTTCGCTGAACAGCTCGCTGCCGGCGCAGCTGGACAAGGTCGACGAGCGCGACCGTGGCCTGACCCAGGACCTGGCGTTCGGCACCGCGCGCTGGCAGCCTCGCCTCGACCTGCTGGCCGCGCAACTGCTGCAAAAGCCGTTCAAGGCCGCCGATGCCGATGTGCAGGCGCTGCTGCTGGTCGGCCTGTATCAGTTGTTCTACACCCGTATTCCCGCCCACGCCGCCATCGGCGAAACCGTCGGCTGTGCCGACAAGCTGAAGAAGCCGTGGGCCAAAGGGCTGCTCAATGCCGTACTGCGCCGCGCCCAGCGCGAAGGCGAGGAGCTGTTGGCAAGCATGGAGCGCGACCCGGTGGTACGCACCGCCCACCCGCGCTGGCTGCAAAAGTTGCTGAAAGCGTTCTGGCCGGAGCAGTGGGAAGCCATCTGCGCCGCCAACAATGCCCACCCGCCGATGATCTTGCGGGTCAACCGCCGCCACCACAGCCGCGATGCCTACCTGGCATTGCTGACCGAGGCGGGCGTCAGCGCCAGTGCCTGCCAGTACAGCCGTGACGGCATCGTGCTGGCCGAAGCTTGCGACGTACGCGGCCTGCCAGGCTTCGCCGAAGGCTGGGTGAGCGTGCAGGACGAAGCTGCGCAGCTGTCCGCCGACCTGCTCGAACTGGCTCCCGGTCAGCGCGTGCTGGACGCCTGCTGCGCCCCGGGAGGCAAAACCTGCCACCTGCTCGAAGCCGAAGCCGGCCTGGCCCACGTAGTGGCCATCGACCTGGAAGCCAAGCGCCTGACCCGCGTACGCGAGAACCTTGACCGCCTGCAACTGGACGCCGAGCTGATCGCCTGCGATGCCCGTGACACCGCCAGCTGGTGGGACGGCAAGCCATTCCAGCGCATCCTTCTCGACGCCCCGTGCTCGGCCACTGGCGTGATCCGCCGCCACCCGGACATCAAGCTGACTCGCCAGGCCGACGACATTCCGGCCCTGGCTTCACTGCAAGGCGAGCTGCTGGATGCCCTGTGGCCGACCCTGGAAGTAGGCGGCATGCTGCTGTACGCCACCTGCTCCAGCCTGCCGACCGAGAACACCGAAGTGATCGACGCCTTCCTGGCCCGCACCCCGGGCGCCCGTGAGCTGGGCCTGGCCACCGAGGCCGGGCTGCGCCAGCCCCACGGTCGCCAGCTGCTGGCCCAGGAAGGCGGCCACGACGGTTTCTACTATGCCAAGCTGATCAAGATCGCCGCCTCGCGCGGATAAGAACAAAAGGTAGGGAGTAGCGGATGAAGATCATCATCCTCGGCGCAGGCCAGGTAGGCGGTACGCTGGCAGAGCACCTGGCCAGCGAAGCCAACGACATCACCGTGGTCGACACCGATGGCGACCGCCTGCGCGACCTGGGCGACCGCCTGGACATCCGCACCGTGCAAGGCCGCGGCTCGCTGCCGACGGTGCTGCGCCAGGCCGGTGCTGACGATGCCGACATGCTGGTAGCGGTGACCAACAGCGATGAAACCAACATGGTCGCCTGTCAGGTAGCCTATTCGCTGTTCCACACCCCGACCAAGATCGCCCGTGTACGCGAGTCGGCCTACCTCACCCGCGAAGAGCTGTTCGACAACGACCATATCCCGGTCGACGTGCTGATCAGCCCTGAGCAGGTGGTGACCAACTACATCAAGCGCCTGATCGAACACCCGGGCTCGCTGCAGGTGATCGACTTCGCCGAAGGCAAGGCCCAGCTGGTGGCGGTAAAGGCTTACTACGGTGGCCCGCTGGTCGGCCAGCAACTGCGCCAGATTCGTGCCCACATGCCTAACGTCGATACCCGCGTGGCAGCCATCTTCCGCCGCGACCGGCCGATCACCCCACGGGGCGACACGGTAATCGAAGCCGACGACGAAGTGTTCTTCATTGCCGCGAAGAAGGACATCCGCGCCGTGATGGGCGAGCTGCGCCGCATCGACGAAACCAACAAGCGCATTGTCATCGCCGGGGGCGGGCAGATCGGCGAACGCTTGGCCGAGGCCATCGAAAGCCGCTACCAGGTGAAGATCATCGAGATGAGCCCCGCCCGTTGCCGGCACCTCTCCGATACCCTGGAAAGCACTGTGGTGCTGCAGGGCAGCGCTTCGGACAAGGACCTGATGCTCGAAGAGAACATCGCCGACGCCGATATTTTCCTGGCGCTGACCAACGACGACGAAGCCAACATCATGTCGTCGCTGCTGGCCAAGCGCCTGGGCGCGGGCAAAGTGATGACCATCATCAACAACCCGGCCTATGTCGACCTGGTGCAGGGCGGCGATATCGACATTGCCATCAGCCC
Organism: Pseudomonas sp. NBRC 111133; assembly: GCF_001320605.1. Lineage (NCBI taxonomy): Bacteria > Pseudomonadati > Pseudomonadota > Gammaproteobacteria > Pseudomonadales > Pseudomonadaceae > Pseudomonas > Pseudomonas sp. NBRC 111133. Next base: position 95,801 of record NZ_BCBJ01000081.1, read on the forward strand.
GCAGCTGGCCACCATCGGCACCCTGCTGGCGCACGTGCGCCGTGGCGACATTGTCAGCGTGCACTCGCTGCGCCGTGGCGCGGCCGAGGCCATCGAAGCGGTGGCGCACGGGGATTCGAAGTCAAGCAAGGTGGTGGGCAAAGCCATCGAAGACATCGCCCTGCCACCGGGTACCACCATTGGCGCAATCATTCGTGACGAAGAAGTAATGATTGCCCACGACGACACCATGATCGAGTCGGGTGACCATGTGATCCTGTTCGTTGTGGATAAAAAGCATATTCGGGATGTGGAGAAGCTGTTCCACGTCGGCTTGAGTTTCTTCTAGGAGAAGAAGGCATGCGCGAATCGCTGGAGAAGATGCTGGCCAAGGGTGTGGATAACCCGCTGCTGAGGTTTGGCCTGGGCAAGGCCTGGCTGGATGAAGGCAACGGCGCTGAAGCGGCGGAGCACCTAGCCCGGTGTGTTGAGCAGGATCCGAAGTACTCCGCAGCCTGGAAGCTGCTGGGCAAGGCGTATCAGTTGCAGGGCGACCTGACGGCGGCGCGCAAGGCCTGGGAGGAGGGGATCGAGGCAGCGCTGGCCCATGGGGACAAGCAGGCCGAGAAAGAGATGGCCGTGTTTCTGAAGAAGCTCAACAAAGTCTGAAATTACCGGGGCGGCTTTGCCGCCCATCGCAGCGGTTCGTCGCCACGACAAGCCAGCTCCCACAGGGACCGAGTGGGAGCTGGCTTGCCTGCGAATGGGGCGCGAAGCGCCCCGAAAATCTCAGTACCAGCGCGGCTCGCCCGCCGGGCGCTTCTTGAAGCGCTTCATGCTCCACATGTACTGGCTCGGGTACTCGCGCACATAACGCTCGACCACCTTGCTCATTGCCGCGGCCGACACGTTCACGTCGGTGCTGTACATCTCTTCTGGCGCAGCTTCCAGGAACACTTTGAAGCCCGAGCCATCCGGCAGCCGCAGCGCATGCAGGAACACCCCCACCGCCTTGCCACCGGCCAGCATGTTCGGCACGAACTTGCTGGTCAGCGCCTGGGTGCCGAGGAACGGTACGAACACCCCCGCCGATTCCGCTGGCTCCGGGTCGGCAGGAATACCCACCTGGCCACCCCGGCGCACTTCCTTGATCACGCTGAGAATGCCTTCCTTGGTCGAAGGCGCCACGCGGTTGCCCATCTGCACGCGCTGCTCGCGCAGCAGGTCATCCACTGCCTTGAGCTTGGGTGGGCGGTAGAAGATGATCGGTTTGCACTGGTTGCAGTAGAAGTGGTTCAACACCTCCCAGTTGCCCAGGTGGCTGGTGATACCCACCACACCCTTGCCCGAGGCCAAAGCCTGTTCCAGCACTTCCAGTCCATGCACTTCCTTGACCAGCTCCAGCGAACGCTGCGGCGGCCAGATCCAGGCACAGGCACTTTCGACAAAGGACTTACCAATATCCCGTAGCGCCTGGCCGACCAGTTGCTCACGGGCAACCGGGTCCATCTCCGGGAAACACTTGGCCAGGTTGATGCGCACCACGTTGCGCGAACTGTTGGGGATCTTCCACATCAGCCAGCCAATACCCGCGCCGACGCGCTGCACAGCACCCCAGGGCAGCTTGGCAAACAGGCGCAGCACCCCGACCATCAGGGCGCCCTTGAACTTTTCCACAGGCGAATTCCTTATTTCAGCAAGGCGCGCATTGTAACCCCTCAGCGCAGCAAGGCGGCGTAGCGATCGCAATCGGTGGTGTGGTCCATGACCATGCCGGTAGCTTGCATGAAGGCGTAGCAGATGGTCGGGCCGACGAACGTGAAGCCGGCTTTCTGCAGGGCCTTGCTCATGGCCTTGGCTTCATCGGTGACCGCCGGCACATCGCTACGGCCCGCGAAATGGTTGACCTTCGGCTCCCCGCCAACGAACGACCATAACCAATCGGCGGGGTTATCCACAGCCAGCCAGGCCTGCGCGTTGCGCCGGGCGGCCTTGAGTTTGAGCCGGTTGCGGATGATGCCGGCATCCTGCATCAGTTCTTCGATACGTTCGTCGCTCATGGCGGCCAACTGCACAGGGTCGAAGCCGTACATCACCTCGCGATAACGCGCGCGTTTGCGCAAAACAGTGATCCACGAAAGCCCCGCCTGGAACCCTTCGAGCAAAAGCATCTCGAAGAGCAACGCCGGGTCGCGCTGTGGCGTTCCCCATTCCTGGTCATGGTAGGCCTGGTACAACGGATCGTCGGTACACCAAAAGCAGCGTGGCATAAGGCTCCAATGAGTAGAGGGCGAGGCGAATCAGGTTATACTCCCGCTCTTTACATCCGCATCCCCAGATACAGGTGAATTTCGTGAGCCAGCCTACGCCAGCCGTGCGTACCTTCCAAGACCTGATCCTCGCCCTGCAAAACTACTGGGCAGCTCAAGGTTGTGTGGTGCTTCAGCCCTACGATATGGAAGTAGGCGCCGGCACTTTCCACACCGCTACATTCCTGCGCGCCGTGGGTCCAGAAACCTGGAACGCCGCCTATGTGCAGCCTAGCCGTCGCCCTGCCGACGGGCGGTATGGCGAAAACCCCAACCGCCTGCAGCACTACTACCAGTTCCAGGTGGTGCTCAAGCCGAACCCGGCCAACTTCCAGGAGCTTTACCTCGGCTCGCTGAAAGCCATCGGCCTGGACCCGCTGGTGCACGACATCCGCTTCGTCGAAGACAACTGGGAATCGCCAACCCTCGGCGCCTGGGGCCTGGGCTGGGAAATCTGGCTGAACGGCATGGAAGTGACCCAGTTCACCTACTTCCAGCAGGTAGGCGGCATCGAGTGCTACCCGGTCACCGGTGAAATCACCTACGGGCTGGAGCGCCTGGCCATGTATATCCAGGGCGTCGACTCGGTGTACGACCTAGTGTGGGCCGACGGCCCGTTCGGCAAGGTCACCTATGGCGACGTGTTCCACCAGAACGAAGTGGAGCAGTCGACCTACAACTTCGAACACGCCAACGTCGACAAGCTGTTCGAACTGTTCGACTTCTACGAAAGCGAAGCGAACCGCCTGATCAAGCTGGAGCTGCCGCTGCCGACCTACGAAATGGTCCTGAAGGCCTCGCACACCTTCAACCTGCTGGACGCCCGCCGCGCCATCTCGGTTACCGAGCGCCAGCGTTACATCCTGCGTGTACGTACCCTGGCCCGGGACGTGGCGCAAAGCTATCTGCAAGCCCGCGCACGCCTGGGCTTCCCGATGGCCACCCCTGAACTGCGTGACGAAGTGTTGGCTAAGCTGGAGGCTGCACAATGAGTGCTCAAGATTTCCTGGTAGAACTGGGCACCGAAGAGCTGCCACCGAAAGCCCTCGCCAGCCTCGGCGAAGCCTTCCTGGCCGGTATCGAGAAGGGCCTGCAAGCTGCTGGCCTGAACTACACCGGCAAGCAGGTGTATGCCGCACCGCGTCGCCTGGCCGTGCTGATTCGCCAGCTGGATGTGCAGCAGCCTGACCGCAGCATCAACATCGACGGCCCGCCCCTGCAGGCTGCTTTCAAAGACGGCGAGCCGACCCAGGCTGCCCTGGGCTTCGCCAAGAAGTGTGGCGTGGAACTGGCCGAAATCGACCAAAGCGGCCCCAAGCTGCGCTTCTCCCAGCACATCCCGGGCAAGGCCACTGCCGGTCTGCTGCCAACCATCGTCGAAGATTCGCTCAACGACCTGCCAATCCCCAAGCGCATGCGCTGGGCGGCCAGCCGTGAAGAGTTCGTGCGCCCAACGCAATGGCTGGTGATGCTGCTGGGCGACCAGGTGGTCGACTGCACCATCCTGTCGCAGAAGGCCGGCCGTGAATCCCGTGGTCACCGCTTCCACCACCCGGAGAACGTGGTCATCACCACCCCGGCCAACTACGTCGAAGACCTGCGCAAAGCCTACGTGCTGGCCGACTTCGCCGAGCGGCGCGAGCTGATCAGCAAGCGTACCGCCGAGCTGGCCATGCAGCAGGAAGGCACTGCCATCGTGCCACCGGCGCTGCTGGACGAAGTGACTGCCCTGGTCGAGTGGCCGGTGCCGCTGGTGTGCTCGTTCGAGGAGCGCTTCCTCGAAGTGCCGCAGGAAGCCCTGATCACCACCATGCAGGACAACCAGAAGTACTTCTGCCTGCTGGACAGCGAAGGCAAGCTGCTGCCGCGCTTCATCACCGTGGCCAACGTTGAAAGCCGCGACCCGAAGCAGATCGTGCAGGGCAACGAGAAGGTCGTGCGCCCACGCCTGACCGACGCCGAGTTCTTCTTCAAGCAAGACAAGAAACAGCCGCTGGAAACCTTCAACGAGCGCCTCAAGAACGTGGTGTTCCAGGCCCAGCTGGGCACTGTATACGACAAAGCCGAGCGCGTTTCCAAACTGGCCGCCTTCATCGCCCCGCTGATCGGCGGCGACGCCCAGCGCGCCGGCCGTGCCGGCCTGCTGTCCAAGTGCGACCTGGCCACCGAGATGGTTGGCGAATTCCCTGAAATGCAGGGTGTTGCCGGTTACTACTACGCGCTCAACGACGGTGAGCCGGAAGATGTGGCCCTGGCCCTGAACGAGCAGTACATGCCGCGCGGTGCTGGCGCCGAGCTGCCGCAGACCCTTACCGGGGCTGCCGTGGCCATCGCCGACAAGCTCGATACCCTGGTGGGTATCTTCGGCATCGGCATGCTGCCAACCGGCAGCAAAGACCCGTACGCCCTGCGCCGTGCTGCCTTGGGCGTGCTGCGTATCCTGATCGAGAAGCAGCTGGACCTGAACCTGACCGGCGCGGTCGAGTTCGCGGTCAAGCAGTTCGGTGCCAAGGTCAAAGCTGCCGGCTTGTCGGAGCAGGTGCTGGAGTTCATCTTCGACCGCCTGCGTGCACGTTACGAAGACGAAGGCATCGACGTGGCCACCTACCTGTCGGTGCGTGCCCTGCAGCCAGGCTCTGCCCTGGACTTCGACCAGCGCGTACAGGCCGTGCAGGCCTTCCGCAAGCTGCCGGAAGCCGAAGCCCTGGCCGCGGTGAACAAGCGTGTGTCGAACCTGCTGAGCAAGGCCGAAGGCGCCATCGCCGAACAGGTCGAGCCCAAGTACTTCGACAATGCCAACGAGTTCTCCCTGTACTCGGCCATTCAGCAGGCCGACCAGGCCGTGCAACCGATGGCTGCTGCACGCCAGTACAGCGAATCGCTGGCCCGCCTGGCGGCCCTGCGTGACCCGGTGGACGCCTTCTTCGAGGCGGTGATGGTCAACGCCGAAGACGCCAAGGTACGCGCCAACCGTTATGCCCTGCTCAGCCGCCTGCGCGGTCTGTTCCTGGGCGTGGCCGACATTTCGCTGCTGGGGTAAGCCTTGAAACTGCTGATTCTCGACCGTGACGGGGTGATCAACCATGACTCCGACGCCTATATCAAGACGCTGGAAGAGTGGGTACCGATCCCGGGTTCGGTCGAAGCGATCGCGCAGTTGAGCAAGGCGGGCTGGAAGGTGGCCGTGGCCACCAACCAGTCCGGTATTGCCCGTGGCTATTACACGCTGGCAACCCTTCAGGCCATGCACGCGCGCCTGCGCGCGCTGGTGGCCGAGCAGGGCGGCGAGGTGGGCCATATCGTGTATTGCCCGCATGGGCCGGACGAAGGCTGCGGTTGCCGCAAGCCCAAGCCTGGCATGCTGCGGGCTATCGCCGAGCATTACCAGGTCGGCCTTGAGGGCGTCTGGTTTGTTGGCGATAGCAAAGGTGACCTGGAGGCCGCCCTGGCCGTCGGTGCACAACCCGTGTTGGTGAAAACCGGCAAGGGCGAGCGGACCCTGGAAAAAGGTGTCCCGGAAACTACACTGATTTTCGACGATCTGGCAGCTATCGCCAGAGAACTAATTTAAACAGTGCGCTTCTGGCGCACTTTTCTCAGGCGGGCATGCCCCGCAATGGTACAAGCCACTATGTCGATCCTGCAGGCGATCAGAATCTTTCTTTTTTACCTGCTGCTGGGCACCAGTTCGCTGCTGTGGTGCTCGCTGAGCTTTTTCGTCGCGCCGTTCCTGTCGTTCCCCAAGCGCTACAAGTTCATCAACGTATATTGGTGCCGCTGCGCGCTGTTCCTGGTGCGCACCATCCTCGGCATCGACTACAAGATCACGGGTGCCGAGAACGTGCCCAATGAGCCTTGCGTGATCCTGTCGAACCACCAGAGCACCTGGGAAACCTTCTTCCTGTCCCAGTACTTCTCGCCGTTGAGCCAAGTGCTCAAGCGCGAGCTGCTGTATGTGCCGTTCTTCGGCTGGGCCATGGCCATGCTGCGACCGATCGCGATCAACCGCGACAACCCCAAGGAAGCCCTGCGCCAGGTAGCGAGCAAGGGTGACGAGCTGCTCAAGCAGAAGACCTGGGTGCTGATTTTCCCGGAAGGCACCCGCGTGCCCTTCGGCACGGTGGGTAAGTTTTCCCGTGGCGGTACCGCTCTGGCGGTAAATGCCGGGCTGCCGGTGCTGCCGATTGCCCACAACGCGGGCAAGTTCTGGCCAAAGACGGGTTGGGGCAAACGCTCTGGCACCATCGAGGTGGTCATTGGCGAACCCATGTACGCCAACGGCAGCGGGCCACGTGCCATTGCAGAGCTCAACGACCGCGCCGCAGCGTGGAACGAGGCGACTCAGCGGGCCATGGGTTCGCTGCCGCCAGCAGCGGAAAAACCCCAGGAACAGACAGCTTGATTTTCTGTGGATAACTTGTGAGCAGTTTTTCGATCGAATGCTTCAAGTGATCTCTAAGTAATTGAATTAACTGTTTATTTCTACGTATGACATTTTTCTTAAAATCGTGCATAAGTTTTTTCGGGGCATAAAAAAACCGGCTTTTACAGCCGGTTTTTTTATGGCGTGTGGACAGCATCAGACCTTGTCGATATCCACATCCTTGGTTTCTTTGAGGCAGAAGATACCCACCACCAGGCTCACCCCGGTCACCAGAATCGGGTACCACAGCCCGTAGAAAATATCCCCGGTGTACACCACCAGCGCGAACGAAACCGTCGGTAGGAAGCCGCCGAACCAGCCGTTGCCAATGTGGTAGGGCAGTGACATCGAGGTGTAGCGGATACGGGTCGGGAACAGTTCGACCATTACCGCCGCCAAGGGGCCGTAGGTCATGGTCGCGATCAGAATCATCGCCACGATCAGCACCACCACCATCACCTGGTTGACCTGCGCCGGGTCGGCCTTGGCTGGGTAGCCCGCCTGCTCGATTGCCGCGCGCATGGCGGTTTCGTCGAAGCCATTGATGGCCTTGTCGCCAATATTCACCACTACATCACTGCCCGCCACGCTTACCGATTTGTACGGCAAGCCCTGCTTGACCAGGAACGTCTTGACCTTGTCGCACGGGCTGTCGAAACGCGCTTTGCCCACCGGGTCGAACTGGAAGGTGCAGCCTTGCGGGTCGGCGGTTACCACGATCGGCGCCTGGCGGCTGGCGGCATCAATCTGCGGGTTGGCGTAGTGGCTCAGAGCCTTGAACAGCGGGAAGTACAACACGGTGGCCAGCAGCAGGCCGAGCATCAGAATCGGCTTGCGACCGATACGGTCGGACAACCAGCCGAAGAACACGAAGAACGGCGCACCAATCACCACACTGATGATCAGCAGGGTGTTGGCCTGTGCCGGGTCCATCTTCAGCATCTGGGTCATGAAGAACAGCACGTAGAACTGTGCCGTGTAGAAGGTCACGGCTTGCCCGGCGTTGATGCTGAACAGGGCGGTAAGTACCACTTTCAGGTTTGGCCAGGAGGTGAACGACTCACGGATCGGCGATTTGCTCACCTTGCCCTGGGCCTTCATTTTCACGAACGCCGGCGATTCGTGCATGCTCATACGAATCCAGGTGGAGATGGCCAGCAGCACGATCGACAGCAGGAACGGCAGGCGCCAGCCCCAGGTTTCGAACTGGTCGCCGCTGATATAGCGGCTGCCCAGTACCACCAGCAGCGACAGCAGCAGCCCAAGGGTGGCGGTGGACTGGATGAAACCGGTGTGGAAGCCACGCTTGCCAGGCGGTGCGTGTTCAGCCACATAAGTGGCAGCACCGCCGTACTCACCGCCCAGTGCCAGCCCCTGCAACATCCGCAAAATCACCAGGATGATCGGTGCTGCGATGCCGATGCTGGCATAGGTGGGCAACAGCCCCACTGCGAAGGTGGACAGGCCCATCAGCACGATGGTGACCAAAAAGGTGTACTTGCGCCCGATCATATCGCCCAGGCGGCCGAACACCAGCGCACCGAAGGGCCGCACCAGAAAACCGGCGGCGAAGGCCATAAGGGCGAAGATGAAGGCAGTGGTGTCGTTCACACCCGCAAAAAACTGCTTGCTGATGACCGCTGCCAACGCGCCATAGAGAAAAAAGTCATACCACTCGAAAACTGTCCCGAGGGATGACGCGAAAATGATCTTGCGTTCTTCACGGCGGCTGGAGCTGCTGGCCGCCGCACCCTGCTCTTGGATGTAATCCGACATCGTTGCTGTCCTCGGCCCGCAGGCCACAGTGATTATTCTTGTTGTTCCACTGTCGGCAGCCTCTGACCGCAAGCCGCCGGTACTGCACGCACCCGGTCAGGGCGTCGGTAAGGCGTCTTCATTCAGATAGGTTTGGGTCGCAGCTCCTTTGAGAATCAGTTGCGCCGCCTTTTCGGCGATCATGAGGGTGGGTGAGCAGGTATTGCCCGAAGTGATCTGCGGCATGATCGAGGCATCCGCTACGCGCAGGCCGGGGATGCCGTGTACGCGCAGCTGGTTATCCACAACGTCCAGGGCGCCGGTGCCCATGCGGCAGGTACCGACCGGGTGGAAGATGGTGGTGCCGATTTTGCCGGCGGCCTCGAACAGTTCTTCCTCGGTTTGCAGGGCCGGGCCCGGCAGGTATTCCTTGGGCTCGAACGCCGCGAGGGCAGGGGCCTGGACGATGCGCCGGGTAAGACGAATGGCTTCGGCAGCGACGCGCAGGTCTTGTGGGTCACTGAGGTAATTGGGGTCGATCAGCGGCGTGCTGTTCATGTCGGTGCTGCGGATATCGATACGCCCGCGGCTGGCCGGGCGCAAGTTACACACCGAAGCGGTGAACGCCGGGAACGGATGCAACGGCTCGCCGAAGCGCTCCAGTGATAGCGGCTGCACGTGGTACTGCAGGTTGGCAGTGGCCTGATCCGGACTTGAACGCACAAATGCACCCAATTGACTCGGCGCCATGGCCAGCGGGCCACTGCGGTCATAGAGATAACGCAGGCCCATTCCCATCTTGCCCAACAGGCTGTTGGCCATCTGGTTCAAGGTGCGGGTGTTGCGGATCTGGTAGATCAGGCGCAGTTGCAGGTGGTCCTGAAGGTTGCCGCCAACGCCCGGCATGTCGTGGCGAACGCCGATACCCAGGCTTTCCAGCAGCTGTCGCGGGCCGATGCCGGAGCGCTGCAGAATGCCTGGTGAACCAACGGCGCCGGCGCAAAGGATAATCTCGCGGCGCGCCGCAAACTCGTGCCAAGCGCCTTGCCAAAATGCTTTCACCGCCCGCGCCCGGGTATTGTTGAGCAGTACCTGATCAACCTGAACGCCGGTCAGCACGGTGAGGTTGGCGCGGTCCTTGATCGGTCGCAGGAAGGCTTTGGAAGCATTCCAGCGCACGCCGCTGCGCTGGTTGACCTGAAAGTATCCACAGCCTTGGTTGTCGCCGGTATTGAAGTCATCGACCTTGCCGACGCCGCTTTGCTCGGCGGCATCGCGGAAAGCATCGAGAATCGGCCAGCTGTAGCGCTGGCGTTCGACCCGCCATTCGCCATCACCGCCGTGGTGCTCGCTGGCGCCGGCAAAGTGGTTCTCGCTGGCCTTGAACAGCGGCAATACATCTTTCCAGGCCCAACCGTCGTTACCTTGCTCGGCCCAAGCATCATAGTCGGCCGCCTGGCCGCGCATGTAGATCATGCCGTTGATCGAGGAGCAGCCACCAAGCACCTTGCCGCGCGGGTAGCCCAGTGCGCGACCGCCAAGACCAGCCTGGGCCTCGGTCTTGAAACACCAGTCCGTGCGCGGGTTGCCTATGCAGTAGAGATAACCCACGGGAATGTGGATCCAGGGATAGTTATCGCGGCCACCCGCTTCCAGCAGCAAGACGCGGCAGGAAGGGTCGGCGGACAAACGATTGGCCAGCAGGCAACCGGCGGGACCGGCCCCTACGACCACGTAGTCGAAGACAGAATCGGCTGATGGCATGTGCAACCTCGGGCCTGTTTTTTATTCTTGTCCCGATCCATCTTAGTGAGTAATTTCGTGGAGGAAACACGAGATTTCGCGCAGCCGCTGTGCGTTTTAGCACAGTGGTAAGCCTGTACTGGCCTCTTCGCGGGCACGCCCGCTCCCACAGGGATCGCGTTACCTTGGGAGCGGGCGTGCCCGCGAAGAGGCCGGAACGAACTGCCAAAAAGGACAAGCATGTTCGACTGGAACGATCTGCGGTTTTTCCTCGAGTTGCAGCGCAGCGGCCGCCTACTCACTGCCGCCAAGCGCCTCAACACCACCCACAGCACCGTGGCTCGGCACATCGAGAGTATCGAGCAAAGCCTGGGTACCGCACTGTTTGTACAACATGCCCAAGGTTATGAGCTGACCCCTTCAGGCCAGGCCCTGCTCAAGCACGCCGAGGCCATGGAAAATGTCGCGCTGCTGGCGCAGGAAGAAATCACCCAGGCCATCACTCCGTTGGGCAAGATTCGCCTGGGGGTGACCGAAGGCATCGGCATCATGTTCTTCACCCCGCGCATGAACGCACTGTTCGAGCGTTACCCCGGCCTGGAAGTGGAGCTGGTCGCCGTACCGCGTTTCGTCAGCATCCTCAATCGCGAGGCAGAAATCAGCATCCACCTGGAACGGCCCAATGCCGACCTACTGATTACCCGCAAACTCACCGATTACCGCCTGGCCCTGTACGCCAGCCAGGACTACCTGGACCGCGCGCCGCCCCTGCGCAACCGCGAAGACCTGGCCAGGCACAGCTGGATCGGCTACGTAGACGACCTGCTGTTCAGCCAGGAACTGCTGTTTCTGAACAGTTTCTGCCGGGCGCCGAATGTGGTGTTTCGCAGTACCAGCGTCATCGCCCAACAGGCCGCTGCCCGTGCCGGCCTGGGCATCGCCGTGCTGCCCAACTACATGGCTCGCCACGACCCGACACTGGTGCGCGTGCTGCCGGGCGAAACCATCCAGCGCAGCTACTGGATCTGCACCCGGCGCGAGTTGCACAAGTCGGTGCGCCTGCGGGTGGTGTGGGACTACCTGCTGGCGCTATGCGCGGCAGAACAGCACGAGCTGCTAGCCCAATAGTGCCTTGCCGGCCAGCAGCAAGGCCGCTACCCAACCAGCCGCTGCAAACATCTGCTGCAAACGCGGCCCGGCCAGCCTGGCCGTCAATGGCCGTGCCAGCAGCAAACCAAGCACCGCGCCGGCAGCGAACGGGGCGCCTACCTGCCAATGCATGACCCCCGCCAGGCTGGCGCTGACCACACTTCCGGTGGATACCAAGGCGATTACTGCCAACGAAGTGGAAACGATGCTGGCCATGCGCAGGTTGGTATAGCGGTTCAACGCAGGGATGATGACGAAGCCACCACCCACACCCAACAGGCCGGACAGTAACCCGGACAACGCCCCGGTAAATGCCAGGGCACGCGCGCAGGGAAGGGTCCAGCGCAAACGGCCCTGCAAAGGGTTCAACACACAGGGTTCGATGTAGCGATGGGCGTCATTGGCCTCACCGCGCAGCTCCTTGGCAGCCTTGCGCCAGATACGCAGGCAGGCATACACCAACACACCCGCGAACACCAACTGCAAGGGTGTGTTCGGCAAGCGGTGCGCAAGCATCAGCCCGAACGGCGCGGCAACCACACCCACCATCGCAATGAACAGCGCCGCCCGATAACGCACCAGCCCCTGTCGTAGCCCCAGCACCGCGCCAACCGCTGCAGCCAGGCCTACGGCCAGCAGGCCGACCGGAGCGGCCTCGACCATCGACAGCCCCAGCCCGAACACCAACAAAGGCACTGCGAGAATGCCACCGCCTGCGCCGGTCAATGCCAGGACCGCGCCGATGATCGCGCCCAGGCCCGCCCCCAACAATTGATGCTCGATCACTTCCCACCCTCGGCACCCAACGGCTGCGGCCGAGCCAGCCACTCGCGGCCCTTCAGCATGCCTTGCCAGTACAACGGTGGCAGCGCTTGCGCCTTCAGCAACCAGGCCAGGCGCGTTGGTTTGCGGCCATCCAGCAACCAGCTGGGGAAGCTCGGTGCCAGCTTGCCGCCATAGGTGAACTCGGCCAGGACGATTTTGCCGCGCTCTACAGTCAGCGGGCACGAGCCATAGCCGTCGTACTGGGCGAGGGTAGGCAACCTGCCCAATGCCACCAACACGTTGTTGGCCACGACCGGCGCCTGCTTACGGGCAGCCGCAGCAGTCTTGGCATTGCTGGTGTTGGCCACATCACCCAGGGCATGGATGTTGATGTATTTGCGGTGGCGCAGGGTATGCGGGTCGACATCGACCCAGCCAGCGTTATCGGCCAACGGGCTTTCACGAATGAAGGCCGGCGCCACCTGGGGAGGGACCACATGGAGCATGTCAAAAGCCTCGATGTGCGTTTCGCTGCTGCCGTCGGGCAGGGTGCACACGAAGGTGGCGCGCTTGTTCGGACCATCCACGGCCACCAGTCGGTGGGAGAAATGGAGGTCCACGGCGTATTTGTCTATGTACTTCATCAGCGCAGGCACATAGTCCGCCACACCGAACAACACAGCGCCAGCATTGAAGAAGCTGGCTTTCACGGCCCCCAGATGGCCGTGGCGTAACCAGTGGTCGCAAGACAGGTACAACGCCTTCTGCGGCGCGCCCGCACATTTGATCGGCATGGGCGGCTGGCTGAATATGGCCCGGCCTTGCTTGAGCTTGTGCACCAGCTCCCAGGTATAGGGCGCCAGGTCGTAGCGGTAGTTGGAGGTGACACCGTTGCGGCCCAGGGTTTCGCTGAGCCCATCAATGGCCGCCCAGTCCAGCATAAGGCCGGGACAGACTACCAGCTGTTCATAGCTGATGGCGCGACCGTCCTCGAGGACGACCAACTGGCCCAGCGGATCGAAAGCCTGCACCCGCGCCTTGACCCAGCGTACCCCGCGCGGAATGGTCGAGGCCATGGTGCGGGCAGTGCTCGGTGCCTTGAACACACCGGCACCGACCATGGTCCAGCCGGGTTGGTAGTAATGCACTTCGGCTTGGTCGATCACGGCAACGTCCAGCGACGGGTCACGGCTGATCAGGCTGGCAGCGGTAGCGATACCGGCGGCACCGGCACCGACGATGACCACTTTGTGATGGTCGGTATTGGCAGGGGACAACAAGGCAGGCATGGCGGTAAATCCTGGAAATCTGATTATGGGGCAGGGCGGTTACAGCGTGTTCAGCGGAATCTTCAGGTAGCTCACGCCGTTCTCCTCCGGCGCGGGGAAATGGCCGCTGCGCATGTTCACCTGCACCGAAGGCAGGATCAGCACCGGCATGTCGAGGGTCTTGTCGCGCGCTTCACGCATGGCGACAAAACTGTCTTCGTCGATGCCCTGATGAATGTGGATGTTGCTGGCACGCTGTTCGGCCACGGTAGTGACATACTGCATGTCGCGGCCACCCGGTAGGTAGTCGTGGCACATGAACAGCCGTGTCTGGTCGGGGAACGCCAGCAGACGACGGATCGAGCGGTAGAGGGTGCGGGCATCAGCCCCCGGGAAGTCGCAACGGGCGGTGCCGTAGTCGGGCATGAACAGGGTATCGCCGACGAACACCGCAATTTCACCCGCGTCTTCGATCATGAAACTCATGCACGCCGGCGTGTGCCCTGGGGTGTGCAGTGCACGGGCATGCAGGTTGCCAATACGGAAACCTTCCTCGTCTACCAACAGTACATCGAACTGGCTGCCATCCCGCGCAAAGCCAGGCTCAGCGTTGAACAGCGCACCGAACACTTTCTGCACCTGGGTGATGTGAGCACCGATAGCGGTGTGGCCACCCAGCTTTTCCTTCAGGTAGGCAGCCGCCGAGAGATGGTCGGCGTGCACATGGGTTTCCAGCACCCACTGAACGTCAGCGCCAAGCGCCTTCACCCGGTCGATCAACTGGTCCGCCGAGACGGTACAGGTACGCCCTGACTTGGGATCATAGTCGAGGACACTGTCGATCAATGCACACTTGCGCGTTTCGCCATCCATGACCAGGTAGCTAATGGTTGAGGTCGCCTTGTCGAAGAAGGCTTCCACGTGAAGGTTGTTGCCGATGATCATCACGTTCTCCAGATTATCCACCGCGCCTTGTACAGGCGTAGGCAGTGAAAGGAGGTTTATCAAGATGCATGCCAGGCTTTTTACTGCGTATGGGCCAATGAAATCGGCCAGGTACCGATAACTGACAGCAATACTGACAACCCATATGGCAGTCGACTGACAGCCAATGGCAGTGTTTGGCAGTCCTTGTTACCCTGCGCCGGTAATCCATACGGTGTCGTCATGCCCCAAACCCATCCCCTCATCCTAGCGCTGGTTTCCTACCTTGAGCACGATGCCCTGCCGACCATCGTGCTGGACACCGACTACAACATCCTGGCCGCCAACGCCGCCTATCGCCGCCAGTTCGGTCACCACGAGCAGGCCCCGCTGGGCGAAAAATGCCACAAGGTCTCGCACCACTACGCCGTGCCCTGCGACCAGGCCGGCGAGCATTGCCCGATGCGCAAAGCCTGGGACAGCAAGGTGCCGGAGCGGGTATTGCACATTCATCACACACCACGTGGCCCTGAGCATGTCGATGTCGAACTGCGCCCGATCCTGGATGAGCAGGGTAGGGTGGTGGCCTTTGTCGAGCGCCTGACCACCATCGCCCTCGCATCGGCTCAGCCTCAGGAACAAGGCCTGGTCGGCCGGGCACCCGCATTCAAAGTTGCCTTGTCCAGCCTGCAGCGCGCAGCGCCGGCGCAGATCCCGGTTTTATTGCAGGGTGAGTCAGGTACCGGTAAAGAGCTGTTCGCGCGCGCGCTACACATGGGCAGCCCCAGAGCCAACGGCCCATTGGTGGTGGTCGATTGCACCGGCTTGACCGAGTCGTTGTTCGAGAGTGAGTTGTTCGGCTATGAGAAGGGCGCATTCACCGGCGCCAATCAGCGCAAGATCGGCCTGGCTGAGGCCGCGCATGGCGGTACCCTGTTCCTCGATGAAATCGGCGAAGTACCGTTAGCGATGCAAGTGAAACTGTTACGCCTTATCGAGTCCGGCAGCTTCCGTCCGGTGGGCAGCCTGCGCACGGTGCACTCGGACTTCCGCCTGGTTTCTGCCACACACAAACCGCTCAAGCAAATGGTCGCGCAGGGCACCTTCCGTGAAGACCTGTATTACCGCATCAGCGGTTTCCCCATTCGCCTGCCTGCGCTGCGCGAGCGGGTTGAAGATCTGCCGCTGCTCGCGCAAAGCCTGTTACAGCGAATGGCTGGCAAGCCTACGCCCAGCCTGAGTAAGGATGCCTTGCAGCAGCTTGGGTTACATCCATTTCCGGGCAACATCCGCGAGTTGCGTAACATTCTGGAGCGCGCCCGTTTGTTTGCCGATGACGGGCTTATTCGGCCGGAGCATTTGCCGGAAGATATCGGGCCTACCCAGGTGGTCAAGGGACAAGGCCGTCGCAATGGCTTGGGTGAACTTGCGCAGGCGCTTGAGCAGTTCAAAGGCTCACGCAGCGAATTGGCCAGTCATCTTGGCATGAGCGAACGCACGCTCTATCGCCGTTTGAAGGCGCTCGGGCTGAATTGAAAGGGCGGCAGACTTTACCGGACCTTTACCTGCGCCCTGACATTAAACGTAAAAAATCGTGGTCTGATCAGTTAACCGAACCTGGCAGTCAGCACTGGCCAGGCGATAACAGGCAGAGGACCGTCTCAAATGAAGAAAACCCTAAGCGTGATCTGCGCCGCGCTCATGCTCAGCGCACCGTTGGCCAGCTTCGCACAACCGGGCCCACCCGACCGGCACGATGATGGCCCATCGCACCAAGGCAACCCGCCGCATGGCCAGCCAAAGCAGCAAGGCCGCCATGACAACGGCCGTGCACCCGATTACCGCAACCCCAACTTCCGCCCGCAACCAGGCATGCCGGTGCCTCACCAGCAGTGGCAACGAGGGCATGTGGTTGACCCCCACTACCGTGGCGACCGCTACTGGGTGACTGACTGGAAAGCACGCCACTTGTATGCGCCACCGCGTGACCATCGCTGGTTGTATGTAAATGGCGACTACGTGCTGGTGGCTATTGCCAGTGGGGTGATCGTTAACATTCTCAGCGGTTACTGATTTTCAGGCACTAAAAAGCCCGCATCAGCGGGCTTTTTAGTGCCTGGCGGATCACACCTGATGTAGGTTCACAAAATAGGTGATAGGCCAGACCCCGTGAAATTGGAATCTTCGCCATTTTTTTTGTGAAATGAAGGGGTGCTTTTCACAGAAAAGCCGAGAAATCCCTACTCACCAATCACAAAAGTTGATTGGCCTGGAAAGGGCCGTTTACGACCGACGCGTGACTTTTCGGTAAGGGATGAGGAGTAGTCGCAGCGATCCTTTAGCTCCTAGTCTGGCGACCTTGGGTTCAGAATCCGACTGGCAATGCCCGCCGTCACTACTTCAGAGGAACCAGCTTCCTCTGCTGCCAAAATTGCGGGGGGCTCATGCTGGTACCCAGGCCCGACAAATGCGCAGTTGCAGCCCTCAATTGCAAGGCTATCCAAAGCGGCACGCGTGTCAATCAAGATCTGATGCATGACGATGGCCGGCCTCACGGAGGTGAAACCGGAGATTCAGATTGACTAAACCGACCCCGTAGACACCAACCTCCACGAAGGCCGCTA
>NZ_BCBJ01000082.1:0-922 GCF_001320605.1 Pseudomonas sp. NBRC 111133
GCCACCGGCCGCCCAGTGCCTCTGCTGACCCAGTACCTGCTGGACCGCGCTGGCGCGTGATGCCGTGAGGCCGGTGGCGCCTTGTGCGCCACTGGTCGGCGATTCTCACCATGAGCAAAGTCGACTTCTACATCTTGCCCACCGACTCGCTGTCGGCGCGGCTCGATTTCGCCTGCAAGCTGTGCGAAAAGGCCTGGCGCCTCGGCCACCGGGTGTACCTGCACTGCCAGGACGCGGAACAGCGCAGCGAGCTGGACCAACGCTTGTGGCGCTTCAAGGGCGAGGCGTTCGTGCCCCACGACCTGGCCGAGGTGCATGCCGATGCCAGCGTGGCGCTGGGCTTGGCAGATAGCGCGGGCGAGCACCGCGACCTGCTGATCAACCTTGGCGCCAGCGTGCCGGGCTTTGTCGGCCAGTTCGAGCGGGTGGCCGAAATCGTGGTCGAGGAGCCTGGCATCCGCCAATCGGCCCGAGAGCGATTCCGTTTCTACCGTGAACAGGGCTATGCTCTGCAAGACCACCGCTTACAGCGACTTTGACGACGATGGACAAGCCCTCCCCTTTGCCCGACTCCGCCCATCTGCTCGATGACCTCGAGTCGATCCGCCAGCTGCTTGGCGACGCCGACCTGCAACCGCCGCTGCTGACCGAAACCGTGGAGCAGATTCCGTTACTGCTGGAAGAGCCTGCCGGCAACCCAGCACCGGTTGCCGAACCGGCGGCTGCCGAGCCCGAGGACGACCCGCAAACCCGCCGCCAGGACACCCTGCTGCACCTGGAGAGCGAACTGCGTGCCGCGGCGCAGATGATCATGCAGGACGTGATCAACGACTTCACCCCGCACATCGAGAACGAGATCAAGCGCCGGCTGGATGCGCGGATCGAGCGGTTGATCAAGCGTTCGGAGTAATCCTGAATTTCC